>CAZOPS010000009.1:0-7848 GCA_964581885.1 uncultured Candidatus Saccharibacteria bacterium
GCAAGGACTCTCTCCTCAGCCCGCGCCCGAGCCCCTTCCAAAGCCTCGAATAGTTCGCGAAGCCCCTCGTAGGAAACCTCGCGCTTCTCCGAAGCGATCTCGAGCATTCGAATGGCCTGCTTCTGCGCCTCTAGAACAGCTTCTTCGGGCTGATCATGCGCAAAACACGCGCGCTGAGCTACATGCATAGGCTCGGCAAACGCTGCTGCGTTTTCAACGTAACCCGAAGAGATGACCTCGGCTGCTGCTGTAGCGATAGCCTTTACAACTATCACCTCAGCCGCCTTCTTCGCTGCTCTAAGCGGGCGGGATTGCTCCTGGCTCATTAGAGCCTTAGCCTCGACAAGTCCCTCCGATTCCGGCTCAGCAGCTTCTGCTTGGGCAATAAGAATCCTTGCCCGCACATCCCAGCCAGGGTGTTCTTCTTCCCGCGCGCAAGCTACAAACTCGCGTATATCCAAAGGCTCCGTCTCAAGCTCTTCGGTTTCAGATTCCTCCTCAACCGCAAGCTCCTGAACGTTCCTCGCCTGGGGCTTGCCGTCCTCGCTCCAAACTAGCTGGAACGCAACGGGTAGGCCCTCCTCCAGCTCAAAGTCACCTGAGATGTGCTGACGGGCGAAGAACACATCGTTCTCCCCCTCCTGCACCTTAGCGCCAGCCTCACTAACCACAGAGTCGCGCTCAACGAAACCGAAGCCCTTGTGGTCATTAAACCACTTAAGCTTACCCCTTGCTGGAGTGCCTTCGGGCTTTTCAGCAGCTTCAGATGACTCTTCAGCCTGCTGGGCAGCCTTCTCCAGAATAGCTACCCGAACAGCCTGCCAGCCCTTATCGGACTTAGCTACGCCGAACTCGACTTTGTCTCCGCGCCAAAGGGAAGCGCCGTTAACCTGAGAAGCATGGACAAACAAGTCCACATCCTCAGTAGTAATCCAACCATAGTTCTTGCTATGGTCAAACCACTTAACGGTACCGGACATGCGCACTGTGCGCACATCCTGTGCCTGGAGTCCACGCGGTGTCGCGATCACGCGCACAATGTGCACCTTCTGGCCCTCCACCAGGTCAGTGCGTACCTGGTTCTGGTGCACAAAGACCTGTTCACGGATCCCTACACAAGACAGAAATCCGTAGGGTTTCTCGTCCCCGTCAAACCAGATCACTCTGGCGGGGACATCATGCTTATAGGGGACGGGAACACCCTTTTCCGCAAGGCTCTTCGCCTCGCAAAGCTGACACGTCCCAGCCAAGTGCCCCAACTTGCGAGCTGTTCCGCTCTCAGCAAGCCGATCTACTGGCTCACCGCAAGCACAGCGGTGAAGGTCAAGTCCTTCACACTCGTAACCAGACAGCTGCACCATGGCCTGCGCGCATTTGCGACAGACTTTCATGGCCTCGTCCGTATCGGGAACGGTCACTAACCACTCGGTGGCCCTTTCGGGCTCACCGCTCCCATTCCACCCACAACGCGGGCAGGACTCTACATCTTCTTCCAACTCTTCCGCCTTTTCGGCCGCGGTTTTCACCGCAGACTCCGTGTGCTCCTGCTTAACTCCCGAGGCTTTTTCATCTTCCTCGAGAGCTTCTAGTGCTTCCATGAGTGCGACTAGAGCAAGCGCTGGGTCTTCATCCAGCACTTCCTCCGCCTCGTTCAACGCCTCTTGCGCCGCCACTGTCCACGCCGAAGCGTAGCCAGCTGGAAGCGCTCCCAAACCCGAACGGATCTTAGCACGAGCAGCGTAAGCTTCCGCCTCTGCTGCCCGCTTAGGGCCGATTCCATTGATCTCCTGCAGTTCTCCTTGGCTGCAGGCTTCCAGCACGTCATCAATGGTTTCCAAGCCCGCGTCAACCAACAGGCCTGCCACTTGAGAACCAATCCGGTCCTCAATCACTTCTACCAGCATCTTAACCATTTCGTACCTCCGGGGTAATTCCTTTGCCAGCCATGGCAAAGTAATGTAAATACAGTTCCTAATCCCAGTCTGGGTTCTGCAAGACTTTCGCCTGCGCAGCGTCAGAGCCCCCGTTAGGTCGGGTATTTTTCACTCATCCATTCCCCAAACATCTAGGGGTCTGTCCCTATGGATAGGGGACCTTGTCACCATACACACTCCTTTTCTATACAAAGCCGTGTCGACGGCTGACTTATCCAAATCTTCTTTTTATTCCAAATTAGAACAGATTTTTAAGGTGCTTTGCTATACAAAAAGCTCTGCCTCACCAAGTTGTTGCTAACTTTCCAAAGCAGAACCTTCATTAACTAATCGTTATTCAATTTTTGTTCCTGTGTACCTGAATTTAGTAAAAGCTGTTCTTACCTTATCCAGTAAAAACAAGGGTTAGTGTGTGTGTCCCATAAACATACTTACATTTAGGATTATAACACATATTTGAATTATTTCATACTTAAAACAGCATCTACTAGAAAGAGAGGGAAATAATACTGTACAACTTTATACACTACAAATAAAGCAACCTCGGTTCGCTTGCTAAAAAGCACGGCTTGTATGCACCACGAAAATCAGTTTTTAAGATAAAACTCTCGGATAAAATTAGCGGTTTTTTGTGGCTCAAAAATGCAATTTTTGTGTTTACCTGGAATTATGCTTAGTTTAGCAGTCGGGATAGAATAAGCAAGCCCCCTTCCATAACTTACTGGCAATACATTGTCATCCTCTCCCCATAAAACCAGAGTTGATTTTTCAAAATTTTCAAAATTGGGGTTACTGCTTTCCACACATTTCTTAGCTGTTTTCATTTTCTTGAAAATGTCTGGAGCATTTTTTCTAAACCACGCCTTAAGTAACTCTGAATTCTGTTCCCTTTCTAAAACATCTTCGTAACTTTTCGCAAAGTCTTGAACAACTCGAATTAGAAGTTCGCGAAAAGTAAAATCTATAGGAATACCCAAAGAACCAAAGACGTAACTCGCTCACACTCAAAAGCCAAATGCAAAGCAACCCCTACCTCCATGAAAAAAGAGTAGGGGAGTACCTTTTCCCCCGGTATAGTAAACAGTTCTAACATTATTATGTTCAAAAGTCTTTTTCTCGAAACTCATTTATCATATTTTAGCAAATTACTCCCAACTTACTGATTCCAACCCAGGATCGGAAAAATAAAAACCTGTCTTAGAAAATAAAATCGGTTTCGTAAAGAAGACCACCCTACGAAACCGAATATACAGTCTCAGTAATACAATAGTTAGTCTGGATTCGGCACACTTTTTACACCGTAATCCCAACATAAAATATTAAAGGCTCTGCGCACCTGAAGAGCTTCAACCCCCATTTCCCGAGCCAAACATAAGCAGAACCGGTCCAATATCCCACTGGCCACATTTGTTGTTACGAATTTCAGGAAATCTTCCAAAGACTTTTTGGGAGCGCCCTCGTACGCACCCACCAACTCTTTCTCTAAGGGACTTCGAGATAGTGCCTGCCTATACGAGCGCAAGGCAATTATGGATAAGGGCTCTTCAGATAGTACACCTGCCTCATCAATGCAAGACAACATTGCAGTCATCACACAGCACTGGGTCACCCCTATATTTCTAGCTAGTTCACTCGAAAATAGAGAACCGACTGGTCCTGCCAAAACAGACAGAAACTTAAAGAAATCGGCACAGGCACAGTCTTTCAACCTAATATCGAGAAGCCCACCGTTCTCGACAACAGGTCCAAACCCCCCTTCCAAGATACCCACTAATTTTCCCGAAAAGACTACTGTAAGTCGTGCCCCTCGTTCCAAAAACCTTAATTTCCTAGCCATTGCAAACCCCCTCTATAGGATATGAATTGATAACCGAACCGAAAATATTATAACACAAAAGAACATTCATGGCCTTCACTATCGCCTAGGAAACAGCAAGATGCTAATATATCAATATGCATAAGTTATTAAACATCTACAAACCAATAGGGAAGACCCCGTACCAAATGGTTAAAAAATTAAAAAAAGAGCGACCAGAATACAAGGAAAGTACCATCAGCTACGCAGGAAGATTAGATCCCCTAGCCGAAGGTGTATTGATCCTCCTAGTGGATGAGGAAAATAAAAAACGTGAAAAATACCAAAATTTAGATAAAGAGTATGAATTTAAAGTATTGTTTGGATTGGCAACCGATACTTACGACCTATTAGGAATTGTTAAAACAAAACCCCGAACAAGTCCAAATGCTGAAGTTATAATAAATGAAGGACCAATAAAAGATTATATTAAAAATTTGGTTGGTAAAAGAAAGCAAAAATACCCTCCTTTTTCTTCTTATCGTATAGATGGAAAACCATTATTCCAGTGGGCCAAAGAGGGAAAAATGAATGAAGTAGAAATTCCGGAAAAAGAAGTCATTATCCATAAGAGCAAATTTCTCAAAGGCTCCAAAATAAACACACAAAAACTGCAAAATTTGATTATTGATCGAGTATCGAAAGTAAAAGGAAAGTTCCGACAAAGAGAAATTCTCAAAAGATGGAAAATTTATTTCAAAGAAAGCAAGGTAAAAGAATTTCCAGTAATGAAATTTGAGATAACATGCTCTAGTGGAACCTATGTTCGAGGAATTGCAAATGATCTGGGCAAATTAACTAACACCGGAGCTTTGAGTTTACGTATAAGAAGATCAAGAGTAGGGGACTACACAATTGAAAACGCACAGCATTTTTAAATGAGAAGAAAGTAGTTAGAAGTCTAAGAAGTATTTAATATTGGCCTCATTGCGTAAATTGGAAAGCCACTGTTGAATTTGATCATTTGCTTTCTGATTCCTTATCATTTCGCGTATTTGTGGCTCAACCTCTACTTTTTTAGCATCTTCCCCAAAGAGGGACTGATTTTCCTGCCAATACTGATCAACCTCATCCTGAGAAATTGAAATATCAGAACTAGCCAACTCTTCAATAACTTTTTGGAAACGAATCTCCTTTAACAAATCTTCCCGACTAAATCCCTGTTGACCCAAAACTTGATCCAGGTCTTGCCCTTGCTGCTCTGCCGTCTTTTCAATCTCCGCCACTTCCAAGCTCACATCAACTGAATCAATAGAAATATTGTTTTTTTTAGCTGCTTGCTCTACCAATTTTCTAGTTATTAAATTTTCCAAAGCTTGTTGCCCATACGACTTTTCCAACTCGCGAATCAAAGCAAGTCTCGATATAGGTTCACCATTAACTTTAGCAGCAATAATATCGTCGCGGAATCGGAAATACAAAGCAGCAACTAATACAACGGGAACTAGTGCCAACGGAAGCGCTGGTGGAAGTTTGGATAACCTTTTCCTTAAGCTTTCCTTAACTTGCCTAAATTCAACCACGGAATAATGTTAACACATACACCATATCTTTCAAAAGGGTACTAAAACTCTCAAGAAATCTATTCGCTCCAAAAAGGCATTATGATATAGTTAGATATACGAGTGAATAAATGAATAAAGATACTTCCCAAGAAAAACTGTACGACTTGATCATCGTTGGCGCAGGTCCTGCTGGTTACACAGCCGGCATTTATGCCGCGCGTTACCGGATCAAAAATCTTGTGATTGGAAAGAGCTTGGGTGGTTTAATAACAGATGCTCATAAAATATGCAACTTTCCAACCAAAAGAGAAATAAAGGGTAGAGAGCTGGCTGCCCAAATGAAAGAACACCTAGAGGAAGAAGGTGGCACTATAGTTCAAGATACAGTAAACAAGATAGAAAAAGCTAATAAAAACTTTGTAGTTAAAACAGACAAAGGAACTTCCTACAAAACAGAAACAGTTCTTATAGCTACAGGAAGCAAAAGAAGAAAATTGGGGTTACCACAAGAAAAAGAATTTTTAGGAAAGGGTGTTTCTTACTGCGCAACTTGCGACGCAATGTTTTTTAGAGATAAAAAAGTTGCAGTAGTAGGAGGATCAGATGCAGCCCACACAGCCTCTTTAGTACTAGCCGAAACTGCAAAAAAGGTTTTCCAAATATATCGCCGAGATAAGCTGCGGGGTACTACAGCCTGGATTGAACAGGTAGAAAATGACCCAAAAATAGAGGTCATCTATAATACTAATGTAACTGGTTTAGATGGGGAAAAAAGACTAGAAAATATAGAACTTGATAAGCCCTACCAAAACAAGAATATTCTTGAAGTAAGCGGATTATTCATAGAAATCGGCTCTGAGCCAGAAACCAAGCTTGGAAAAAACCTAAACCTTGCTAGAGACAAAAGTGGTTATATTAAAGTAAGGTCAGATCAATCCACTAACGTTGCTGGAATTTATGCTGCGGGAGACATAACTACAGGATCTAATAAATTTAGACAAGCAATTACAGCTTGCGGCGAGGGTGCAGTTGCCGCAAATAGTATTTATACATATCTAAAAACTAAAGGTAAGTAAAAGACAGCACTAAGTTTACCCTAAAGAAAGAAGATTAATCACCCGTTGAAGAAGGCTTTCGCGAGTCCCCAAAAGCTCTCCTGTTTCGGCAGAAACAATCGCAACTCGATCCAAAGTAACATCAAAAAGGCCAAAAAGTTTCTTTTTCTTTATTCCTGGTATTTCATAAGCGATAGTGCCGTCGCTGGTCTGGGTTAGCTCTATTTCGGCCTCCTCTTCACCTTCTGTTAGAGTTCCAGTTGCAGTAGATTCAAAGGAACTAGCAGGAGTAGCCTCCTCAGCAGAAGGAGAAGACTCAACACTACTTTCAATCCAATTCAAAGCACCCTTACCACCAATCTGATCCAAAACATTGGCTGCTAACGTGTTTTCAACAGCTTTATCTGGAAGTACGGTAACAATCTTCTCACCCGCTGGGGTAGTCACAATTAGTTCATTTGTATCCAAATTAACAGAGAGCGGGAAACTTGTTCTAGCAGCAATCCTATTACGAATAATTTTGTACGAAACCCCATCTGATCTGACTTTAGTTCTATTCTTTTGCCAATGATCTTCTATTTCCAATTCAGCGCTTGAAGTGCTTTCTCTGGGAGCACCCAAATCTTTAACCTGAACCCGATCATCCTTTGCATGACGAAGCTCAATAATATTAGACCTAGCTGAGGGTGTTGCGTCTCTTCCGCGCGGGTCAGCTTGCCGCAAAATTATGCGATCTTCAGGAGTTTCGCGTTGTTGACCAGGAGTAAAAGTGGTTGAATCTTCAACCTCGTCTTCTTTGCTCGCCTCATCAGCCTCTTCCAAATCCTCTTCCAATTCCTTTCTCTCCGGGCCGGGCGGCATTTCAAACGGTTGTGCTAATACATCTCCCTCAACCTCATAGATAAGATTGCCAAAGTTGTCAATAACTAAAGAAGCATTAACCCTGCCTGCTCCCAAAACCAAAAAGGCAGGAAGTCCCAACCCTAACAAACTCAAAGTAAATACCAGCTTTAATTTCATAAGTAACTGATAAAAATAGTTGCACAGAAAAAATAAGAAGTCAAGAAAAGTTACTGTTTACTCCACAAAAGCGGCTAAATACGTTATAATTAATGTACGTTGTGGTTTTGCTATACCTTACAATCCCTGAAGAATGGAATTCTTTACACCGGGATTACTGAAGATTTAAAAAGGCGAATAAAAGAACATAACGAGGGCTCCGGCGGGAAATATACAAAAAAGAATCGACCTTACAAATTGATTTACTACGAAGCTTATTTAAATAAAGAGGATGCAGTGAAGGCAGAACAGTTTTACAAATCTGGCTACGGAAGGGAAGTTCTCCGTCAGAAATTGCATAATTACCTTGAAGAAGAAATTTGATTTTTGTTGCTGGGTCGTCTAATGGTAGGACAGCGGTCTCTGAAACCGTCAATGATGGTTCGACTCCATCCCCAGCAACCACAAAAATCAAATTATAATGGTAGTCGCCTCATCGG
>CAZOPS010000009.1:7948-22686 GCA_964581885.1 uncultured Candidatus Saccharibacteria bacterium
TCATCGGCGACCTGCCGAAGAGGCAGGGACAGCGGTCTCTGAAACCGTCAATGATTGTTCTGCTCCTCTCCGGCGCATCCGCCGAGGAGGCGGAGACTCCATCCCCAGCAACCATGAACCACGTTGGGATAAACTACATAGAGTTTATCCTTTTAGGTTCATGGCAAGCCACCTTGGGTGGCGCCGCCATAACCCTTACTTGGTTCATGCCCTAAACCTGAAAGGGTGTATCCTAAGTGGTACACCCCTACGTGGTTTAGGGCATTTAACAACACGTGAAGCACGCTAAGCGTGCCAACCACCCCACTTCGCAAAAGCCTTCAAACAAAACCTATGGTACAATTAATTAGGATTTTATGTATAATTTGAACTTTAAGCTTCTTAAGCTGCTAGACTGGCTCTTTACTCCAAATTAAAGTACAATATTCTTAAATAAAAAATGACCAAAATTTTTCTCATTGAAAAAGATAAAGATTTACAGGAATACTTAAAAGAAGTTCTTTCCGAAGATGGCTACCAGGTTTTGGTAGCAGAAAAGGGAAGTGAGGCTATAAACCAAATTGAAAAACAACAACCAGACCTAGTATTACTCGATCTTGAAATTGATGATATTAAAGGCGAAGAGGTGTGCCTAAATGTCAAACGGAAAAAACCGGAGCTACCTCTAATTCTTATTCTTAAGGAACAAGAGGCTGACGAAATAATTGAAAAGTTCAAATGCGGTGCCAATGACTTTGTAATTAAACCCATTAACACCAAAAGACTGCTGCTCCGAATTAATGCCAGATTAACATCACAAACTTCAGTAGCGAAAAAATTACAAGTGGGAGACCTTATCTTAGATAAAAGAACCCACGAGGTAAAAAGAGGTAACAAGGAAATTGAACTTACACCCCGCGAATTTAAATTACTCCAGTTATTAATGAAACACGAAGAACAAGTCCTAAGCCGCGAGTTTATCCTTAACCGGATTTGGTCCTACCCGCAAGATGTGGAAACACGGGTGGTTGATGTTTACATTGGTTATCTAAGAGATAAAATTGACAAAGAATTTGATAAAAAATTAATTCATACTGTCCGCGGGTTTGGATATAAAATTAAAGCCTAATTTTTACATTTTTCTTACCTATTCTTAAAAACATTTTGAAGGCACTGTGATAGCTTTAGATTTATCCGAAAGGGGGTGAAATTCATGACCGCATTAGTAGATCCGTTTGTTAGCGCATCTCAACAATTTGTTTCCCAACTAGGCATAATTGTGCCAAAAATCGTCATCGCAATAATAATTTGGCTTATTGGTTCATATGCAATTAATATTCTTGCCCGGCTGATCAAGAAAATTAATATAAAAGGTATATCGTTGGATAAAAGAATTATTGATTTTGCTATCCAAGTAGTAAAACCGTTGGGAAAATTTGTTCTTGTCTTGGTTATTATGGATTACCTACAAATTGCAAGCCAAGTGGTAGGCGCAATAGCACAGGGGTTGTCTCTAACTATTGCCTTAGCATTGGGAATTTCCTTTGGGAAAGCACTAGAAGAAGACGCAAAGAATATTGTTGAGTGGGGCAAAGCAAAATTCCAAGCATAAACTAGTAACCAATGATTAAAATTGGCACATCAGGGTGGTTTTATAGCCACTGGGTTGGTTCTTTCTATCCAGAAAAAATAAAGGAGGGAGATTATCTCCCATATTACTGTCAACACTTTCAAACGGTAGAAGTTAACAATACCTTTTATAATCTTCCAACAAAAGCAACTATAAGGGAGTGGAAAGAAAAGTCTCCCCGAGGGTTTTTATTTGCGATAAAAGCCAATCGCTATATAACACATATGAAAAATCTCCTTGAACCAAAAGCGCCCGTAAACAACATGCTGGAAAATATTAAATTACTGAAAAACAAACTGGGACCGATTCTCTTTCAATTACCTCCGCAATGGCACATGAACAAGGAAAGACTAGAAACCTTTATCAAATTTCTGCCCAGCAACTACCAAGTTGCCTTTGAGTTCCGCGACGAAAGTTGGTATCAAGACGATATTTATAAAATATTAGAAAATGGAAACCACGCTTTCTGCATCCATGACCATCAAGACGCTCCTTCTCCGTTCGAAGTCACAGCTGATTTTGTCTATCTGCGCTTTCATGGGCCAGATGGCTTTTACAGCCGCAAATACAAAGAAGATACTTTAAAAGAATGGTCAAGCTATATGAAAAATTGGAACGATGAGGGTCTTGATGTATACGCCTACTTCAACAACGACGCACACGCATACGCTATAGAAAATGCAAGAAAGTTAAAATCACTACTCAAAGAAAATGCCAGAGCTCCCTAATGTTAAACATTTCCGCAATAAGTTTGAAAAAACTTCTCTAGATAAACCTATCCAACGTATAAAAGTAAAAAACAAACAAAACTTTAAACTAACCGCGGTTACATTACCCTTTTCTTACATTTCTTTTATATATTTCTAACTTCTGAACCCTATACTTGAGTTGCTGTGAGAATACCAACAAGAAAATTAAATTCCACAACAGAAATCCCTGTTCTTGGTCTAGGTACATGGAAACTAAGAAAAGACAGAGGAAAAAGAGCACTAGAAGCAGCACTCCAGCTTGGATACAGGCACCTGGATACCGCCGATGCATACAACAACCACCAAGTAATTGCTGAAGCTATTGATAAAAGCGACATTAAAAGAAAAGATTTGTTTATAACTTCAAAAATTTGGCGAACAGACCTTGAAAAAGACGCTGTAATTGAAACTGGCAACAGAATTCTAGAAGAACTAGACACGGAACACTTAGATCTACTTCTTATCCACTGGCCAAACAGAACTGTCCCCATTGAAGAAACTTTAAATGGCATTCAAACTTTAAAAAAGGATGGAAAAGTACGCGCAATTGGAGTTTCTAACTTTACAATTCCACATCTTAAAAAAGCTTTAAAAACAGGTATTGAAATTGTTAACAACCAAGTAGAATTCCGCCCTTCTTTTAACCAAGAAGAACTCCAAAATTTTTGCAACCAACACAATATAACAATTACTGCATACTCTCCCCTTGGGCAAGGTCAAGATCTAAGATTGCAAACCATTCAAGATTTGGCAAAAAAATATCAACAAACCCCAGCCCAAATAATACTAAATTGGCATATTCAAGAAGGGAGAATAGCAATTCCTAGATCCACAGACCCGGAACATCTTCGAGAAAATTTAGAAAGTTTAGACTTTGAGCTCGAAAAGGAAGACATTGAAAAAATAAACCAAGTCCCGAAGGGAAGAAGACTCATCGCCCCACCTTTCCACGAGTTTTAAATAGGCAATAATTTATAATAATGTAGCCTCAATACACGAAAACTGCTAATATACAGGTGTCTTATGCCGGTTTATAATAGTGAAGTTGCGAATATTTTAGAAGAAGTTGCTGATATTCTGGATATTCAAGGTGCCAACCAATTTCGGATCCGGGCTTACCAGAATGCAGCACGGAAAGTTCGCAACCTTTCTCGAAGTATTGAAGAAATGGTAGCCGAGGGCCGAGACCTAACCGAAATTGAAGGAGTAGGGAAGGACATGGCTAGAAAACTGGAAGAAATTGCAAAAACTGGTAAATTAAAGCAACTCGAAGAATTAAAAGAAGATTTTCCCGAAGCTTTAACCACACTTTTAAACATTGAAGGTCTGGGACCGGAAAGAGTAGGCGACCTGCACCAAGAACTGGGTATTGAAACTACCAAAGACCTAGAAAAAGCATTAGAAGAAGGAAAAGTGCAAGAGCTCCACGGTTTTGGTGAAAAAATAACCGCTAAGATAAAAAGAGCACTGGAGGAAGGGCCGGAAAAAGAAAAGAGAACAAAGCTCAAAGTGGCCGAACAGTACGTTGAACCCCTGGTTCAATACCTCAAAGAAGCTTCCAATACTAAGGATGTAATTGTAGCCGGTAGTTACCGAAGAAAAAAGGAAACAGTGGGAGATATTGATGTTCTAGTCACAGGCAGGAAAGGAAAAGAAATCACACACCGCTTCACGGAATTTGAAGATGTGATCGAGATTGTCTCCGAGGGAGAAACTAAATCCACCGTAAAACTCCGGACCGGAATGTCAGTTGACCTCCGCGTAGTAGCAAAAGAAAGCTACGGGGCAGCGTTACTATATTTTACCGGCTCCAAAGCTCATAACATTAAACTCCGCAATCTTTCTATCAAAGGCAGCATGAAACTCAACGAATACGGCCTTTTTAAGGGAGAAAATCGCGTGGCCGGGGAAACAGAAGAAGAAATCTACGATGTTCTTAACCTCCCTTACATTCCTCCCGAAATCCGCGAGGACCGCGGTGAAGTTGAAGCGGCCCAAGAAGGAAGCCTTCCCGAGCTAATTGAACTCAGCGATCTGCGCGGCGATCTGCAAATGCACACTACGGACAGCGACGGGACAGCCTCAATTGAAACAATGGTCAAACGGTGCCAGGAACTGGGCTATGAATACATCGCAATTACTGACCACTCAGCCTACATGGGTATTACGCAAGGCCTGGACGAAGCTGGGGTAGAGGAGCAACTCCAAAAAATAAACAAACTTAACAAAAAATTGGAGGATATTATAATTCTCTCCAGTATTGAAGTGGACATTATGGAAAACGGTTCCCTGGACCTCCCCAACCAAACATTAGAAAAACTGGACATTGTAACCTGCTCAATTCATTCTCATTTTAATTTATCCCCCGAGAAACAAACCAAGAGGATCCTCACTGCTATGGACAACCCACATTTCAATATTTTTGGACACCCTACAGGAAGGATAATCGGCGGTCGATCTGGCTATGAATACGATATGGAAAAAGTATTTAAAAAAGCAAAAGAAAAAAAGTGTTTTCTAGAAATAAATGCCCAACCCGACCGTTTGGATCTGAACGATACCTACGCAAAGATGGCAAAAGATATGGACATACCACTTACAATCTCCACCGATGCCCACAGCACAGAAGAACTTAATTTCCTAAAATACGGTGTTAACCAAGCACGGCGCGGGTGGTTAGAACCAGAAGATGTTTTAAACACAAGACCTTTAGCAGAACTCCAAAACTTCCTGCAAAAGGAAAGCTAAACTATGGAAGAGCCAAATAATATCGAGCTAAAACCTGAAATAAATCTAGCTGCAATTGAGTCAAAAAGAGAAGCTAAATCAGCAGTAAAAAAACTCCGCCAAGCTATTCGGCACCACAACTTCCGCTACTATGAAAAAAGCAATTCCGTCATTTCCGATGCCGAGTACGATGACCTATTCAAAACACTACAAAAGCTGGAGGAGGATTGGCCAGAACTACGAAGCTCAAATTCACCCACTCAAAAAGTAGGCGGACAGCCTTTAGACGAGTTAGAAACAGTAACGCACCCGTACCAAATGCTAAGCTTGCAAGCTACTCGTGAAGAGACTACTATTTACAATTTCGACAAAACATGTCGAGAAGAATTAAACAGAAAAGAAGTTAGCTATACAGCAGAACCAAAATACGATGGTTTGGCCCTTGAACTCATCTACAAAAATAGAGTGCTCGTGCGTGCGGCCACCCGTGGTGATGGTGAAAAAGGAAATGATGTCACAGAAAATGTAAAAACAGTTAGTGAAGTGCCTTTAAAGATAATTAAAAGAAACAACAGAAAAATTCCTAAGAACCTTGTTGTTCACGGGGAGGTTTACATGAGAAAAGATGAATTTGAAAACTACAACAAACAAAGAATTGCGGAAGGAAAAGAACCTTTTTCCAATCCCCGAAACGCTGCTGCAGGTTCGCTTCGCCAATTAGATCCGAAAGAAACAGCGAAAAGACCGCTGCATATATACTTTTATGGTTTGGCTAATGCTAGGGAAATAGGATTCCAAACCCATATTGAAGTTCTAAACACCTTGCCCCAGTGGAGTCTTAGAACAAATAAAAATTACAACCAGCAGGTTATAAGGGTCGAAAGTCTACTTGAATATCACCAAAAAATGGCAAAAGAACGCAATATGCTACCTTACGAAATAGATGGCGTTGTTTTTAAAGTAAATAATTTAAAAGAAAGAGAAATTCTGGGGGCAAGAACCAATAATCCACGTTGGGCAATTGCCTATAAATTCGAGCCCAGAAGAAAAACCACTAAACTAAAAAATGTTGAGTTTCAGGTAGGAAGAACTGGCAAGATTACTCCTGTAGCTTTATTAAAGCCAGTAGAAATTGGAGGAGTGCTGGTCGAAAGAGCATCCCTGCACAACCAAAGCGAAATTGAAAACAAAGACATTCGAATAGGAGATACAGTGCTAATCGAAAGAGCAGGAGATGTTATTCCTTATGTTGTCAAACCTGTAGCTGATGCTCGGGACGGATCAGAAGAAAAAATCAAGATCCCAAAGAAATGCCCTGCTTGCAATACAAGGGTAATTGTAAGCAAGGACAAAAAGCAAGCAAGATGTCCTAACCTCAGCTGCCCCGCACAACTTCGGGGTCGGCTCACACACTACGCTTCGCGCCTAGCAATGGACATTGAAGGACTAGGAGAAAAAGTTGCAGAGAAACTAGTAGAAGAACAACTGATAACAAGCTTTTCTGACCTTTACAAACTAAAAAAGGAAGATTTGGTACCACTAGAAAACTTTGCGGAAAAATCCGCAAATAACCTTATTTCAGAAATCAAACAAAGTAAAACAGCTACCCTGCCAAATTTCCTCTATGCCCTGGGAATACCACTTGTCGGCCAGCACATAGCAGAAGTATTATCCCGACACTTTAACACGCTAAAAGAAATTAGAAAGGCAAGTAAAGAAGACCTAGAAAAAATTAACGAAATTGGCCCAGAAGTTGCAGAAAGTATAAACCAATTCTTTTCCGACGAAGACAATCAAGAAACTATAGCAGAGCTAAAAAAAGCAGGGCTAGAACTTGAAAACCCACACGCACAGGAAAAAGAATCGCCTCTGGAGGGAATTAAATTTGTTTTCACCGGTACTTTAAAGGAATGGTCAAGAAACGAAGCAAAAAATCTGGTCGAGAATATGGGAGGAAGATCAACTGACTCTGTAAGCAGTGAGACAGACTATCTAGTGAAAGGAAAAAACCCGGGCAGTAAGCTTGATGCGGCCAAGGAAAGAGGAGTAAAAATAATAAACGAAAAAGGCTTTAAAGATTTCATAGAAAATTATAGAAATGAATAAAAAAGAATTAATGCAAGAAATAAAAAAGGATGTTGAAAACTTAAAAGAATCACCCCTTTATGAATACCGTAAAAAAAACAACTATCAACCAGTAACAGGGGAGGGAAGCCTTAACACAGATATTGTGTTTATCGGAGAAGCTCCAGGAAAAAATGAAGCAGAGACAGGAAAACCTTTTTGTGGCCGAGCCGGAAAATTACTTAACAAATTTCTTAAAAAGGCAGGTATTGAAAGGAATGAAGTTTATATAACTAACGTTGTAAAAGACCGTCCCCCCAATAATAGAAAACCGACAAAAAAGGAGGTAGACTTGTATGCACCCTTTCTTATAAAGCAGCTACAGATTATTAAGCCACAATTAACAATTACCTTGGGAAGCACAGCAACCAAATTTGCCTTCAATCATTTCAAAATTGGTAAAGATTTTAAAAATTTCTCAGAAGTACAGGGAAAAGCCTTCCCCGTAAAAATTAATAAGCATAAAAGTACACTTTTGCCCTTATACCACCCGGCATACTCTATATACCAAAGAAGAATCCGTCCACAAATGGAGAAGGATTTCAAAAAAATTCCTAATCTTTTAAAATAGGTTGAGCTTCAGACTTCTATCTCCATCCCATCATACCCAATAAGAGGCTCGATTCCATAATCTTTTGCAAGATTATGTATCTTTTTGCGAGCTTCTTGCGTATCCTTGTAAAACCAACTACCAAAATGAATGAAAAGTATCCGGTTAGTAAACTTCTCAAAAAATTTTATTAAATCAGGAATGCCTGTATGCCCATAAATTTGTCCTGTTTCTTTATCCCTTCGTATCACACCCCCTTCACGAAAAAAGCTGCTTTCCGTGATAACTAAATCTAACTTTTCTAAGAGGTGCCAATGCTCTTTATTAATCCAGATCATATCCCCGGTATATAAAATTCTTTTATCGTTATTTTCAATAAGATAGGCAACAGACTTAACCTTTTTGCTATGATGCGTTGGTATTGGCGTAATTTTATAATCACAAACTGTAAAAGGCTCAGAAACAACCATCAATCCAGCTTTCTCCGAATCTTCTGCAGCATAAATAGGAACATCTATATTTATAGAAGCATTATTTTTTACAAAGAAAGCATGATCCGGATGCAGATGCGTAATTAAAACTGCTGCCGGTTCTTTCTCTAAGAATTCCGGCTCGCCTAAATCAAGTAGTATTTTCTCATCTAAGAGAACGCCAGTGTGGTGTGAATGATAAGGTAGAGAGGGTTTTATTTCTCCTCTTGTCCCAAGAACCTGGATCTTCATTTTTTTTTACAAATTTCTTACCTCTTCCTAATTGACTATTAATAAAGATAACATATATTTGTAAGTAGAAAATTAGAAATAAGCACTAGCCGAAAGGAGGTGAACACAAAAATGGCTATAATCCGCCGTAGACCAAGCTTAACCTGGCCCTGGTTCTTAGAAGATTGGGAATTGCCAGAAACTATTGAACAGCAAAACATGGACATCTACGAAACAGAAGACAATATCGTGATAGAAGCACCAGTACCAGGAATTGACAAAGATGATATTGATGTAACAATTGAAGAGGGTGTAATAAGGATTAAGGCAGAAAAGGAGGAAAAGGAAGAGGAGGAAGAGGGTAAAGAATACCACGCAAAGCGGGCAAAGAGGTCTTACTACTACCAAGCTTCTCTTCCATCTCGCGGTGAGTGGGACAACGCAGAAGCTGAGGTAAAAGAAGGGCTGGTGACGGTAAAAGTTCCAAAAGCGGAAGAAGTAAAACCAAAGAAAATCGAGGTAAAGTAACAAAAGCTGCTTTATCCTAAAAGCAGAAAAGAAGCCCCCAGAGGGGGCTTTCTTTTTTTTTATTTCTTTACATTTTGCAGTTCCACAACATTCCCCTTTTCAATGCCTGCCTCCCGTGCCTCTCCTGCATTTATCTCCAGAACCATATCCACAGGCTCTTTAGGAATAACAGTTTTAAAACTCGAAAAACCCCACCGGACCGACACATCAGAATCAATGCCCACAACCCTATTGTTTCGAACCCACACAAAATCTAAAGGAAATCTCATACCTTTCATCCAAAACGGGTAATATCGCGACTCAGAAAAAATAAAAAGCATACCATGACTTTCCGGCAACGAATCTCGACCAGACAAGCCTTTTGCAGACAAAAGGGGATCATCTGCAACCTCCACCTCAAAAGTAGCATCTCCCACCTTTAAAACCGCGGAATCTGGTGCACTTTTAAACTTAGAAAGAAAAAAAGAACCTAAAGTAAAAAAGAGGATAAAAGCCCCAAGTACAGAAATAGCAAAAATTAAAAACTTCATTATTCATAATCTAACACAAAATTATTACAAAAACTGGGAATTACTACGGTATAAAAAAGCGCAGCAACCTGAGGATACTCAATATTAAACTCTATTTGCAATCCGCCAGCCAACAGAGCTGCTGGCTTGGCGAAGGAGGGTGGAGCGGGAGACGGGATTTGAACCCGCGACCTTTTGCATGGCAAGCAAACGCTCTACCAACTGAGCTACCCCCGCTCAATGAAACACCAAATTCTTCCGAGAATTTGGGCTGTTGAATTAGTCCCGATCTATCGGCGGCTCAATGAAACACCAAATTCTTCCGAGAATTTGATTAGTCGAACCTGCCTCATCGGCAGGCAGGTTAGTCCCGATCTATCGGCGGCTCAATGAAACACCGAATTCTTCCGAGAATTTGGGCTGGCGCATTGAGCCCTGTACCCTACGTGGTATCAGGGCGCGAATGTTCGTTGCCATGCACCACGTGGGGTGCATGGCACTAATAAGATCTAGGTTCAAAGTCTCACCAAGATCTTATTGTGGTGGCAAGGGCCGGAATCGAACCGGCATCACCTGTTTTTCAGACAGGCGCCGTGACCAACTTGGCTACCTTGCCTTGACAACAGTTTAACATCAGTATAGCAACAATTGGCAAGCGTGGTGACCGCTGGTGGACTTGAACCACCGACCTTCTGGATGTAAGCCAGACGCTCTAGCCAACTGAGCTAAGCGGTCGAAACCTTATGTGCGGTTTTGATGTACCCAAGTGCCCTGCCTACCACGTTAGTCCGAGCTAACCACCCTAATTACACTTATGGCGGAGGGGGCGGGACTCGAACCCGCAAGCCCGTTAAGGGCGACGCCTTAGCAGGGCGCTACCTTGCCATTCGGTACACCCCTCCAAGATTAAAATAGTTTCTTTTATGGTGCAGTGCACCACGTGGGGTGCACTGCATGTCCCACGTATGGTTATGTCTGCGCCACAGGGTGGCTTGCCATGAACCCAACGTGGTTCATGGTGCCGAGGGCGGGAGTCGAACCCGCACGGGCTATGCCCACAGCCCCCTCAAGACTGCGCGTCTGCCAGTTCCGCCACCTCGGCTCAACAAATAGAGCTTCAAGCTACACACATTTAGAACTTTTGCGAAGCAACTTGCCATGAACCTGAAAGGATAAACTCTATGTAGTTTTATCCCTATGTGGTTCATGGTTCCGCCACCTCGGCTAAGTTTGGTGCGGATGGTGGGATTTGAACCCACACGGCTATAAAACCACAGGATTCTGAATCCTGCGCGTATGCCAATTCCGCCACATCCGCGAGAGAAGCTACCAACTCGCCGTAAATCCAATGTAGTTCACGATTCCACCACTCGCCCAAGCTCAATCGTGGCTTGCCACGTGGCGAGCGTAGCGAGCTTTACGTGGTGCGTCCGGAGGGATTCGAACCCCCGACACCCGGCTTAAGAGGCCGGTGCTCTAGCCAGCTGAGCTACGGACGCAAATAAAAGCCGACTCACTGCCCTTCGCATTGCCCCTGTTAGCGAGTTTTAATACCTGTTAAGGCAAGCTGAGTCACGTTAAATTCGAAGGGGACGTGAAATCCCTTACGAGACTGCTTGTCCCACGTGAAGTTATGGCTACGCGGTTCACGGTTCCAGCACCCGCCCAAGCTCAATCGTGGCTTGCCACGTGGCGAGCGTAGCGAGCTTTACGTGGTGCGCCCGGGAGGAGTCGAACCCCCAACCTTGTGGTCCGAAGCCACACGCTCTATCCAGTTGAGCTACGGGCGCCTAATGAGACTGCAAAATCTTACCAGATTTTGTTTGGTCGAATTAAGCCCTGTACCTGAAAGGATGTACCCAACGCCTGCCGTGTACCCCACACGGTACTGCGGTGGTACTGCCCATCAGGGAAATACTGTCTGTTGCCACGCACCACGTCGGGTACATGGCACTCATAAAACCTAAGCTCGCGGACTCGCAAAGTTTTTATGGTGGGGTGACCGACCGGATTTGAACCGGCAACGACCTACTCCACAGGTAGGCGCTCTACCATTGAGCTACGGCCACCACGATAATGCTCTATTTATCTTCAAAGATTTTATCTCTTATTTCCCTTCCATATCCACTTTTCCAAAACTTCTCCCGCTCCCGTACTTCATTCCTCCAAACCACATTACCTTGCACATATGATTTTACCATAGGACAGGCAAGAGGCGCAATTCCCATTCTTACTAATCTTGACAAGAGAACACTCTATGATACATTAGGTATACAAGATGACAAACAGCAAAATTTACCTTGGTTTAATATTTGCGCTCCTTTTAGTTTTAGTTGGCTCAGTTTACACCAAAGGTTTCTCAAGTACACCTTTCTTAGGTATAGATAAAGCTTCACAAAAAGAACTAGAAACTGCTAAAGAAAAGGCCACTGAATTCATTCTTAGCAACAATTTAGTACAAGATTCAACCGACCTGGAAGTCTCTGCCGTAGAAAGAGAAGAATCACTTTACAAAGTATCTCTAACAGTAGGTGATCAATCCTTCACCTCCTACATGAAAAAGGACTTTTCCCAGTTCTTTCCAACTGCACTGGATATGAACCAAGTTACCACTGCAGAAAGCGAACAAGAGACTCAAACAGAACCCCAAGAATTTCCCAAAAGCGAAACGCCAGAAGTACAACTTTTCACCATGTCCTACTGCCCCTACGGGAACCAGGCCGAAGATTTGATAAAGCCGGTAGTAGAACTCCTAGAAGGGAAAGTTGCTGTTGAACCCCACTACATCTTTTATGAAAACTATCAAGGCGGCGGCCCGGAATACTGTATAGATGACGAAAGCATGTATTGTTCGATGCATGGTGTAACGGAAGCTAATCAAGATATTCGTGAGCTTTGTGTTTTTGAGAATCAAACGGATTTGTATTGGGACTTTGTAGATAATGCAAACCAGATGTGCACTGTAAATGATATTGAAACTTGTTGGACGGACGCTGCCCAAGAAGCAGGAGTAAACACAGCTTCAGTAGAAGCATGCTTCAATCAAAACGCAATTTCCTACGCTGCCGCTGAGCAACAACTTACAAATGAGCTAGGTGTTCAAGGATCTCCCACACTAATAATTAACGGAACTGTGTATCAAGGCGAGCGCAGTGCAGAATCATACAAAAACGCTATTTGCAGCGCATTTAACAACCCCCCACAAGAATGTGAAGAGACCCTTGGTGAAACTACTGAAGCAGCAGGTACTTGTTAGTTTTAGATGTGGTTTAGCGATAACCAAATATTAGATTTCGCTTTATTTTTTTATGTTCAAAGATGCCTCTCAAATAAACAAGGCTGCTATTGCCGAGCTAGCAAAAACAAATAAAGTAAAGGCAGCAAATTTGGAAGGACAATGGTTAACCACAGGAGATCCGCTACGTTATTTAAAAACAACAATTCTTTATGCTCTACAACGGGAAGATCTCTCCAAACCTCTACGTAATTTTCTACAAGAAATTAACAGCTAACCTTCCAAGGTTAGCATTATTAGCTTAACGGCACTGGCAATACGTTGATTACTTTGGTAAACTAATGGTAGCCAAGCCCTGCAGTTCAACGCCAACTACAGTTGGTCTTCAAGGCGCGGTGGCAAAGTTCCCGACAGGTCGGGATAAAGTCACGCCGCTTTTTGGCCCGATAGCCAAGTGGTAAGGCGGGAGTCTGCAAAACTCCTATGCGTCGGTTCGAATCCGACTCGGGCCTCCAATTTAAAAACGAGGGTTTTTACCCTGTAACAAAAGCGCCCTGAATTTGACCCTCAATTTGCTTTGTGCTAAGTTAAACTTGCCATGAAAATACCTGCCTTAGCACGTCAGGGCAGAAAGATTGTAAACACTGTCTTTGCCCAACCTTCAAGAAAGGGGAAATCCAAACCCACAACTGCAAAAATCAAAATAAAGAAAATTGCTTTTGTTTTTGTCCTACCACTAATATTCTTACTGGGCGGAAGTTTTTGTATCATTGTTTTTGCCACCGTAGCTTTAAATAGACCAATACCAATTCCTATTTCTAAATTTGCCCCCGACCAGCTAGTAGCATTCACCTCCCAACCCCCTGGCAAAGTAGTCTTGGGAAAAAGCATTGTCCGGAAAGAAGCCCGACCGCTTATTCTAAAAAAATACTTAGAAGCACACAAATCACCCCTTGCCGAATATGCTGATTATCTAATCGAGACTGCTAACAAATATAAAATTGATTGGCGGCTACTCCCTGCTATTGCTGGCCAAGAGTCCACCTTCTGTCGAACAATCCCCGAAGGTTCTCACAACTGTTGGGGTTGGGGAGTCCACAGTAGATACACAAAAAAATTCGACTCCTGGGAGAGCGGAATTGAAACAGTTGCCAAAGGACTCCGAGAAGATTACTTGGACCAAGGATACCAAACACCAGAAGAAATAATGCAAATATATTGTCCAAGGTCTATAACCGAAGCAGGTGGAAGCTGGGCCGAAGGTGTAAAATACTTCATCTGGGAAATAGAAAACTTCTAAAAAACCAACTAACTCCTTTTTATTTCTGGAATAGAAAAAAGAAAAGACGGAAACTTCAAACTTAACTGTAAACCTATCTCTAAAAGTGCGATTTTTTGTTTGACAGAGAACTTATAGTGTGTTAGACTCCCTCGGTAGCTGGGAAAAGGGGGGTGTTCTCAACAGTTATCGCCTCTACTACAGCGAATTCCCCTGAAATTTACTATTTTTTACGTATTTTAGCTATTTTTGGCTCCTAACGCCATTTAACAGCTCAAAAGGGGAGTAGAACAACAATGATGGAACTAATTCTTAAGGCTGTTGCCTATGGTGCTTTAGTCACCTTAGCAGCAGCTCCCCAAACAACTTTGGGGCAAAACCAACAAGAAGTTCAGCTTCCAGAGGTTGGACATATTAAAAACCAAGAAGATAGGGGCGAAGTAAAAGCTGAACAAACCAAAGATATCCGCATTAAAACCTTAGAGGTGTTTCTTAACTCCTACGGTTCTCCTATGTCCAACGAAGCAGAAACTTTTGTCAAAGTTGCTGATACATACAATCTGGACTGGCGTTTTTTACCAGCAATTGCCGGTATGGAATCCATATTTGGTAAACGTGTTGCCAGCAACAGCTACAACCCTTTTGGTTGGGGCGGTGGCTATATTACATTTAATTCTTGGGAACAAGCTATTAACACCGTGGGCAAGAGTTTAGGAGAAAGAAGCCA
>CAZOPS010000010.1:0-21641 GCA_964581885.1 uncultured Candidatus Saccharibacteria bacterium
AAGGGATAGCCTGGCACTGGCCAGCTATCCCTTACTTTTTACCTAAAAACAACACAAAGGAGAAGTAAAAATGCTGGAGAATGTACACGACTTTGTTCAAAAGCAAGTACAAGAAATTAAAGCCAGAGTGGGGGAGGGAAAAGCAGTTTGCGCCTGCTCAGGTGGCGTAGACAGCACCACCTGCGCAGCCCTCGCAAACAAAGCGATAGGAAGTAGGCTTACCACTGTCTTCATTGACACCGGCCTAATGCGCGAAAATGAACCAGAACAAGTCACATCGCTGCTCCGAAAGTTGGAGCTAAATGTGAACCTAGTTCGTGCTTCCGACCGCTTCTTTTCTGCTCTAGAAGGTATAAAGGACCCTGTCCAGCAGCGACTTGTTTTCCGACAGGTATTCTATCAAGCTTTCGGAGAAGTCTTAAAAAGCTTGAAAGCAACGCACCTTGTCCAAGGAACTATTAAAGCTGATACAGAAGAAGCAGAGAAAGGGCAGCGCCAACACAATGTGAGCAAAGACTTCGAAGCAGAATTTGGACTTGAGGTTATTGAACCACTTGCTTCGCTTTACAAGGATGAGGTCCGAATTGTTGCACAAGAGTTAGGCCTACCAAAAGACTTTTCGGAACGGATGCCTTTTCCCGGACCGGGACTGCTTCTCCGCGTGGCAGGAGGACAAGAGATAACACCAGAAAAAGTAGAATTGACAAGACAAGCCACCACTATTGTAGAAAGGCTAATCAATGAAGTCAGAACAAACCCAGAAGAACCTTTCCAAGCTTTCCCGGTGTTGCTGCCAGGAAAAGCAATGGGTGTGTTGGACAATAAAGAGCGGGGCTTCGGCCACGTGATAGCAATCCGGGTAGTAGACAGCAAAGACGCTTTAACAGCTCGACCCACAATACTGCCATTTGGATTACTCCTGCGCATGGCCGGAGATATCACAAGGGAAATCCGAGATGTAACCCGCGTTCTCTACGAAATCACACCTAAACCACCCGCAACCATTGAGTATAAATAAGGAGGCTAATTGACGGAAGCACTAAAGAACCGAATCAGAGCCGCGCCCGCACTACAGGGATAGCCTTGGCACCAGCCAGGCTATCCCTCTTTTTATTCTGTATGTTAATATATAACAGCTTACAACTAGATAAGGAGGTGAGTTTATGAATCAAAAACTTTATGTAGGAAATCTTGATTTTGAAACTACAGAAGAAAAACTTCAAAAACACTTTGAACAGGCAGGAACTGTAGTTAGTGCAGAAATAATAAAAGACAAAGATAGCGGAAAATCCCGTGGATTTGGCTTTGTTGAAATGAGCTCAGAAGAAGAAGCAAAAAAGGCAATTGAATTGTTTCATGGGAAAGAATTTGAGGGTAGGGAACTAACAGTAGAAGAAGCTAAACCAAAGAAGGATGATTCCCCAGAAGAATCTAGTACCAACTCAGAAACCGGTCACGTAGAACCAGACCTAGACGAGGACGGGATGCCCTATATGCGCTAGGATCTTGCTAATGTTTTCAATGACTACCAAAAAAGCGTTCTTTTTTTTTCTACACATTTTCTTCCTTAGCGGTTTACTTTATGCCTTTGGTCGTTTTATTCGCACTCCGCGCACTGCCGCCCTCAATAGAAGGCTTTGGGCATATGAAAGCTGGATTATTCTTTCATTTTACGCACTATTTGTCCATCTTACCCTTAAAGAAGAGGAAATCCGCATAAAAGCGCCGCATAAACTATTAGGGTGGTTTAAAACAGTACTCTCTGTCAATCTTTTGCTACTTATATTTCCCTGGGGACTGTTTTTACTTCTTGCTCCCCAAGAGCTTTTGCAAATGTTTGAACTCAATTCAAGATACTGGCGAATTTTGGGATTAGGTTCGCTAATTGGAGCTTTAATATATTATGTCCCGCACCGCTTTTATAAGAAAAAAATCTCTTACTATATTCTAATCTTTGGTGCAATTGATAATTTTCTTGCTGGTTTAATTCTTTCCCTTCTTTTTACATTTCGAAAAGTACCACTTATTGCCTGGTCAGTAAGCCCCTTGCTTTTTTACTTCTCATACCTATTTCTACGGCAGGGAAGAGAATATAAGAAACCCTAGACAATAATCCAAAACAACTTATAAGCGTAATCTATATACTCACAATTGGGGAAATACTGACCCAAATAGCCAAACGCGCATGCCTCCCACCTGAAATCATTGTATAGCTTATAATCATGGATGTCACAAGTACAAAAATCTTCCGTCTTTACAAATCCTAATTAATATGCTAGGCTTATTTTCGTTATTCATTGCATATCTTTCATCCGTCCCCAAAGGCAGAATTTCCCGAGGAGAACTGAAAGAAAATTAAAAAACTAAGGAGGTGATATTAGTGAACAAGAAACTCTATATTGGTAACATTGACTACAATGTTACTGATGGTGATTTAGAAGAACTCTTCTCTCAAGTTGGTACTGTAGAAAGTGCCCAAGTCATTAGTGATAGACAAAGCGGCCGTTCTCGCGGATTTGGCTTTGTTGAAATGAGCTCAGAAGAAGAAGCAAAGGCAGCTATCGAGCAGCTTGATGGAGCCGAACATGAAGGTCGTAACATCAAAGTTAGTGAAGCACGCCCCAAGCGCGAGTAATTTCTCACCAATAAAAATTAAATAACAAGAAGAGGCATAATTACTTATGTTAGGATATAAGTATGTCCCGGGTTTACACTTTACATGACCTTCCTACAAAAGAAAGGCCACGGGAACGCCTCCAAGAAGTTGGGACCGAAAATCTCTCCACTCAAGAACTCTTAGCTCTGATTATAGAAAAAGGCAGAGAAGGGCAAAATGTTTTGCAACTTGCACAAGACTTGCTATCCCAGTTTGGAAATCTCCAAAACATAAAAAAAGCAAGCCTTGAAGAACTTCAAAAAGTGAAGGGGATTGGCTTTGCCACAGCTTGCAAAATAAAAGCGGCTCTTAGGCTAGGGGAGAGGTCCTTAAATTCTTCCCGAAATATAGGAAAAAAAGTGGAAAAGCCCGAGGATATATTTAGTACCCTAAAAGCAAAAATAGGGGATAAAGAGAAAGAATATTTTGTTCTCATTTGCCTAAATGCTAGAAATCACATCCTTTCTATTGAAACTATATCTATAGGTACCTTAGACTCATCCTTAGCCCACCCCCGTGAAATATTTCTCCCTGCAATCAAGGATTCTGCTGCAGCCATAATTCTTGCCCACAACCACCCCTCTGGAGATCCCGCTCCAAGTAAAAATGATAAAAAGCTCACCCAAAGACTATGCGAAGCAGGCAAAATTCTAGGAATAAAAGTTGCAGATCATATTATTGTAACAGAAGAAAATTTCTTAAGCTTTGTCAAAGAAGGATTGCTTTAAATTTCTAAACTTGCAAACAAGCCTAGGCAAGTTTAAAATAAAAATGCATTCGAAAGGAGGTGTCAAATTTGAAAAACATAACAAAAAGCCTACTCACAACTATCACAATATCTCTACTAGTTGCAGCGCCGGCCTGGGCCCAAAATGAAGAACAACCAGAGACCGGCAACAAACCAACAGAAGACCCAGGACAAGTAAAGGAAGAAGTTCAACAGCAAACCCAAAACGAAGGTGAAGAGGTACAAATTCAAATCCAAACCCAGGAAAGTGTACAAGAAACTACAGGGACAGATTCTGCTGTCGCCCAAAGAGCGGGGGAAAAAGACTCACGAGCTAGACAAATGATGAGTGAGGTTGCAAAAAAGGCAGAAGAATTATTGGAACAAGGAAAGCAGTTTCAAGGCGAATTTGGTGAAGAAATTAGCCAAGTAGCTCAAAGGCAAAAAGAAGACGCAAACCGAGCTCGAGAAAACCTAGAAAAGGCAGCGGAGCGGACAGGCTGGAAAAGATTCCTGTTTGGACCAGACCATGAAGCCATTGAGAAGCTTAGAATAATAAAAGAAAAGAACACAGAACGGGCAGAGAACTTGTATGAAATTCAAGGAGAAGTAGAAGACGCGGCTATGAAGACATCTATTCAAAACATGATTCAAAACATCCAAAATACAAACAATGTTTTGGACCAAGAAATTCAGGAGCTTACTCGCGGTTTCAGCTTATTTGGCTGGACAAGACGATTCTTCTCCCGTTGGCTCTAGTATTCCAGTTTAAAAAAGTAGGCGCAGGGAGTATTACTAAGTACGCTTAAACATTTTATCTAGCTTAGAAAGAGAAAACTTTATCCAAGTTGGTCTTCCGTGTGGACAAGTAGCTCCCCGCGAACCCAAGTTTTGCAACCGGTCCACAATATTCTTCCTCTCCCGGAAACTAAGCCTGTCTCCCTTCTTTACTGCAGAACGGCAAGCAAGTGTAGCAAGAACATTATAAACTTGAGAAGAAACCTCTATTTCACTCTTTTCAAAATCCTGATTCCCGCTTAAATCATCCAAAAACCCGTAAAAGATAGATTCAATTTCTCGATCCACAAGAACAGAAGGGACCGCTAGCAACTGCACTGTATCGTCTTCATTTAACTCAAATTCAAAACCAAGACCTTCCAAAATCTCTTTATTATCTTGCAAAGTGTTGAAATCTTCTCTATCCAATTCCAAAGCTCTGGTAATAAGAAGTTTTTGGCCCTGACCTCTTTTCTCCTGATCCTTATAATGCTTTAGAAACTTTTCCAGCAAAATCCGTTCTTCAGCAGCATGCTGGTCAATTACAAGCACGCCATCCTGTTCAGCAATCACCAAATAAAGATTTGCGATTTGCCACATTGATAACTCTTCGGTGGGAAGTTCCTGATCCTCAAGTTTCTGCGGAAACTCAAGCGGCTCAGCCACATAATCTCTACGCGAACGGGGAAGGGAGGCGCCTTTAGAATCTCTTGCCAAACCAGCTTTCCTAATATTTCCAGAAACAGCACCAGCAGAATCCGACCTAGCAACTGAAAACCCAGATGGGGCGCTTTCCAAACTCCTACTAAGAGCTGTCTTAACAGAATTTAAAACCAGATTAAAAACCTCACTAGAATTAATAAACTTAATCTCCTCTTTTCGGGGGTGAACATTCACATCTACCAAATCCTCCCGAATATTCAAAAACAGGATATACTGCGGATACAAAGACTTAGGGAGGAGTTCATCATAAACTTTTCGCAACGCACCGCTAACTGTCCTGTTAGAAAGATACCGGCCATTAACATACAAATACTGATGTTTTCTTCTCTTCCTAGCTTTTCTGGGTAGAGAAACAAATCCCTCCAAGTTCAAATAAGTTTGTTCTCCTGAGACAGCAGCAAAATCGTCCAAACTTCCCACAACTTTTTCTATTCTGTCTTCTTGAGACTGGCCAGCAGAAAAATAGAATTTATCTTTCCCATTATGGGAAAGGGAAAAACCAATCTCCGGATATGCTAAAGCTTGAGCAGTAAGCCACTCACGAATATGCCTAAGCTCTGTTCGAGTGGTTTTTAAGAATTTTCTCCGAGCTGGAACATTGTAGAAGAGGTCACAAACTTTAACTGTAGTACCTTCAGGATGGGCACAGGAAGAAACATCTTTAATTTTTCCCCCTTCCAAAACAACCTCAGTGCCTTCTACTGAATCAGGTTCCTTCGTTTGCAATGTCACTTTAGAAACAGCAGCAATAGAAGAAAGTGCCTCACCCCGAAATCCAAAAGTTTCAATTGCTGTTAAATCTTCAACCGAAGATAATTTACTAGTAGAATGACGTTGAAAAGCTTCTTTAGCGTCATCACGACTCATCCCAGCCCCATCATCCCGAACCAAAATGCTGTCTTTCCCGCCAGAAACAACTGACACTTCCACAAAGGCAGCTTTCGCATCCAACGCATTCTCCACCAACTCCTTTACCACAGACGCAGGACGCTCCACCACCTCACCAGCAGCAATTTTATCTATTAAATCGGAAGGTAGTTTTTTTATTTTCATACAAATTGTAATTAGCAATTAGTAATTTAAAATTTATCCGCCAGCTGGCGGATTGGTAATTTATACTGCAAGCCGCCCTCCGCTATTCGCGTCAGCCCGCCCGAGGGAAACCTGACGGGCTGAGGAATCGGGCGGGACACGGCTGGCAAGGATAAAAGCCAAGCTTTAAAGATCAGCCCCAAAGCATGGCTTTGGGAAATTGCCAGCCTCACGGATCACCAAAACAGGGTTCGGTAGGCTCACACCTTGAAGGGTTTTGATCAAAAGCCGTTGCAATTAAATAATAAGTTAGTGAGGCTTTTGATCACAAAGCGAGCGTTATTTTTTCGTAGTTTTCAAGCAATACCAGCGCGAGCGGCCCTGAAAGGTGCGAGCCTGCCAAACTCTACCTTAGTAGGCTAATCTGCCGATCATTCTCATGCGCACCTCGCACTGAAATTCTGTTCTGGTTTTTTTTAATCCTTTGCAAAACTCTCTCCGCTCTCTCCACAACAGGAGCGGGAAGACCAGCTAGCTCAGCTACTTTCACCCCGTAACTTTGCCACGCACTTCCTTCTACAACTTTGTATAAGAAAACTATCTCATCTTCTTCTTTGTCCACAGCCATTTCCAAATTCTTTATTTCTGAAAACTTGTTAGCAAGCACAGTTAGCTCATGGTAATGAGTAGCAAAAAGAGTAAAAGCAGCCTTTTTCTCATTCTTAACCAAATACTCAATTACCGCCCAAGCAATACTCATTCCGTCAAATGTACTTGTACCCCGACCAATCTCATCAAAAATAATCAAGCTTCTGTCAGTACAATTATTAAGTATTTTTGCAGTTTCTACCATTTCAACCAAGAAAGTGCTTTGCCCTAGGCTCAAGTTATCAGTAGCTCCCACCCTGGTGTATATCTGATCACGAACAGGTATCCGCGCCTTCTTTGCTGGCACAAAACTACCAATCTGGGCAAGCAGGGTAATTAAAGCTGTCTGGCGCAAATAGGTGGATTTTCCAGCCATATTAGGTCCTGTTATCAACAAAACCTGAGAATCCTTATTTTCCAGCTTTACATCATTGGGAACAAACGCGCGCTCATCTTGAACTTGTTCAATAACAGGATGCCGCCCTTCTTTAATTTCCAAAGCCCCATCCGAAACTACATCTGGCCTTAAATATCGGTTTCTTTCTGCCACCTCGGCCAAACTAGCATAAACATCAACTTTTGCTGAACAATTGGCAACCTCTTGAGCGCTATCCACATACTCCATAATCTTATCCAAAAGCTTCTCAAACAATTTCCGTTCAAGTTCCTTTATCCTTTCTTCAGCCTGCAAAACAGTTTCTTCCCGCTCCTTCAGCTCCGGAACAATAAACCGTTCAGAATTAGTCAAGGTTTGCTTTCGGATATAAGTATCGGGAACCTTATCTAAGTTAGCCTTACTAACCTCAATGTAATAACCAAAAACTTTATTCTGGTCAACCTTAAGAGATGATATACCCGTCCGCGATTTTTCCCGCTTTTCAAATTCTTCCACCCATTCTCGCCCTCCCTCCAACACATCACGCAGCCTATCCAATTCTGGATTTACACCATCCCCAATATAGCCCCCATCCGAAAGCGTAGCTGGGGGGGCCTCTTTTATCCACCGCTGCAGCAAACCAGAAAGCGGCGCAACTTCTGCAGCAAGTTCCGCTGACAAAATATACGCCAACGGTTCCAAATTTTCTGAAAGATATTTCGAAAGTTTTTTCACATTGCCCAAAGAAACTTTCAAACCTTCCAGATCACGGGGATTGGCTGTACCCACAGAAACCCGAGAAAGAAGTCTTTCTATATCCAGTATTCGGCCTAATACTTCCTGCACAGCTGCTCTCTGCTTAGAACTATTCTTTAGCAGCTCAACCGCAGACAATCTCTTATTAATCTCATCCACATCCTGCAAAGGCTTAAGCAGCCATTTACGAAGTTTTCGGCCACCTCCTGCTGTGTGTGTATGGTCAAGAATATCAATTAAAGTAGCACCGCGTTGCCCCCGTAAAGTAGTAAAAAGCTCTAAGTTTGCAATAGTAGTTGCTTCTAATTGCACATAATCACCAGACCAGAAAGGTTTCAATTTCTTAATATGTGGAAGGGCACTATGCTGGGTTTCCTTTAAATAACCTAAAAGCGCCGCTGCTGCTTTAAGTCCTACCCTATTCTCATCTTCATCTAAACCAAATCCCTCAAAAGTTACTACACCAAAATGGTTTTTTAAATCTTTAGAATAATTTCTTGTTTTCCGTTCCCAATTATCATAAGGATAAATATTGGCCCTGGGAACAACCCTCAGGGCGCGGAGGACCGCAGAGTTATTGTAATTTTTGTGGGAAGAAACTATTTCTGAAGGCTGAATTCGCAAAACTTCAGAAGCTAGGTCCTTTTCCAAATCCTCAGCTCCTGTCTCATGAACATAAACTTCACCAGTACTCAAATCCGCATAGGCCAAACCTAACTTTTGTCCTTCCATCTCAAGACCTAAAATAAAATTGTTTTCTTTTTGAGCAAGATTTTTCTCATCCAAAACAGTTCCTGGCGTAACCACACGCACAACTTCGCGTTCAACCATACCCGAAGTCTGCGCAGCATCTTCAACCTGTTCACAAATAGCTACTTTGTACCCAGCTCTAATTAATTTCCCCAGATAAGTATCTAAAGCGTGGTAGGGAATACCACACATAGGCACCCGACCATCCCGCCCCCGACTACGGGTAGTAAGAGCAATTCCTAAAATTTCAGCCGAAACTTTTGCATCACCCAAAAAAAGCTCGTAAAAATCGCCAAGACGAAAGAAGAGAAGGCTATCTGGATAATCTTTCCGGATCCGCAACCACTGCTGCATCATCGGAGTTTCAAATTCTAACTCGTCTAAGTTATCAATCATGCAATTTACATTATAACACCCCAAGGAGCAGCTGGCGGATAGATATCGAATACCGTATAACGCATAAAGAAGAAGTCATTCTGGAGGAAGACGAGGCTTGGCAAGGATGACGATAGAATCCACATTTTTCTAACTAGTCACCAGTTACTAGTTGCTAATTACTAGTTGCTAGTTACTAAACTCTAATTTGTTTGCGAAGGTAAAGAAGAAGCGCGCCGAGGCCAACAAAAGTAGTAATCATTGACACAAAAAAGCCCAAAACAGGAATAGCACCCAAAATATAATAAGCAGCCAATCCCAAAACCAGCGAAAGATAAATATTATATTCCACACCCGTAAACAACTCTAAAATAGCGCTACCCAGGACAAGCCCCACAAAGATTTTTGCCAAATAAACTCCTAGAGCAAAGGCCGCAACAAGAACAAAAGCCAACGGTATACCCAAAACAGTAATAAAAAGTAGGAAAAGAGCGGGCGGAAGCAACACAAAAGCTAAAAAGCCCCAAAGCAAGGTCTTCCACAAACCCTCAATAATTTTCCCCGAAATATTTTTTGCCGCACCCGAGAACAAATAAATAAACAAGCTACCTACCAGCAAAGCAGAAAGAAAAGAAATAAAGCGCAAAGCACGGAGGCCCGAGCGCACAACACTTTGGAACTTCTTAAAGCCTTCCGGACTAATTGAGACCTCCTTGGGAGTAAATTTTCGAACTTCTCCAGACACCGTTGCTTCGGGATCAATTCGAATTTCCCCGTCAGCCTGATAATAAACATCACCACTAACCCGCGCAGTATCTACCAAGGAAATAATGCCCGCAGCCAAGTCTAAATCCTTAGCCACACTGCCGCTAATTGTTATGGCTCCTGCACTACCTGTAAGCCCTCGGCCCAAATCACTTGCTATTTCCGCATTTCCTACTATTAAATTAGCGCCACCACCAACACTAGTTTCTTCATCTATCCTTACTGTACCTCCCAACACAGTAACACTACCTCCAATCTCAGCTCCCTCAACTTCAACCACACCACCTCCAACTCTTAAATCATTATCTACATCACCTGTAACCCGGACATTACCCCCCGCAGCCAATACATCACCCAAAACATTACCCGAAACTGTAACCGCCCCGCCTGCCACATAAAGATCACCCTCAACAGTTCCTGCCACAGTAACTTGCGGACCAGCAATGTAAAGATCGTCCTCAATTACCTCGCCAACAGCAACAGATACTGGCTGCTCAGAAGAAACAACCCGCGCCAGGGCAGGGAAGGGGAGAAAAAGAGCTAAACCAAAAAATGCAAATAAAATAAAAAGTTTTTTCATATCCTAGATTTAAAGAGTCTCAAACTCCTGGAGAAAGCAATTATAAACCTCCTGAGCTTCGGGGCCTGCTACATCATTAAAGCTAAGGAGAAGGTACTCATCATTTTGAATGAAATAATAGTTACTCATAGCATATGCTTGGGGACTATCTTCTGTACTAACTTTTATCGCTGAAATATTATTTTTCCCAAACTGTACTTCACTAAGAGAGGGAGACGCGCCCCATGTTTCTTCCAATACAGCTTTAAGCTCCGCAATTGTTTCTGGTTCAGATTCAAACTCCTGGGAATTAATCCCAATACTTGGCCATCCTTTTTCCGAAATGTCACCTTGCAACACAATTCGCTCATCCTTAAGGTAACCAGGCATATTATTATTAAACATCCAGTCAGGATCATACTTGAATTGATAATTGTGCCTAGTGTTTGTATAACTTACCCAATCTTCACAAACCTCAGAAAGGCTCTCGCTCTCTGCAGAAGAAGTTGCAGCAGACGGTTCCGTATCTGCAGAAGCAGTTGCTTCTTCTTCCAAAGAATCCTCTTGATCTAAAAGCGAACCCTCTCTCTGGACAGGACCAGCTTCTTGAAAACCCAAAAAGTCCTTTAGAGAAGAATCCTGATTTAAAAGATAGAAAACACCAAACCCCGAGAAGAAAGCAAAAACAACACCAATAAAAAAGAGAACTAGACCTAAGAGAAGCGCTTTATCTTTCATATCTGGCTGTATTATACATAAAAATCAATACTAATAGCAAGCTGTTACTGCCACGAAAAACAAATCTAGGCGGGAGAGTAACTTATATACTCAAATATAGGATTCTATTTTTCCACTATAGGTAATTAGGCAGGGTACTTTTCCATAAACTCCGCTTCTTCAATTACCAACCCCGACATAGCCTCCTCCAGTTCAGCTCGGGAAGATCCAGCACCAAGTTTTATATTCTCTTCCAAGGCATACAAGTGGAAAAAATATCTGTGAACACCAGATGGGGGACAGGGGGGAAAATAACCATCCTCGCCGCCACTATTTACACCCTCTTTCGCACCGTCGGGGACCGAATTCTCTTCAATCACGGAAACATCAGGACCAATATTCCAAACTAGCCAGTGCGTAAACACCCCGCCCGGAGCATCGGGATCATCCATTATCAAAACCAAACTAACTGCATCCTCCGGAACACCACTAATCTCCAAAGGAGGATTAACCCCAACCCCGTCACAGGTATACTTTTCTGGGATATATTTGCTTTTTTCTAACACGGAACTTGTTACCTTCATTAAGAACTCTTACAGTACCAAAACTGCATTAAAAACAATTTAGAGAAATGTAAGATTTACGAAAGACTAAAAAACTTTAGCGATAAGCTCTGTGCAAATACTCCTGTACCATCCGGCTAGCATTGAAAAAAGAACCATTAAGCACAATAACTTGCCTCATTATATCTTTCCACTTCTCAGGTTTATTATAAAAGGTAGAAATAATCTTGTTCTCTAGCTTCTGGTATATCTCTTCAGCATCCTCAAAAGCCCACCCTGTTTTATCTTCTACCCAGCCGTCGCGCCACCAACCATCCAAAACACTGAACTGAGGCACCCCATTCATAGCACACTTCATTCCGCTTGTACCTGATGCTTCTCGCGGGGGTAGGGGAGTATTTAGCCACACATCCACCCCAGCCACAAGGTTCTTTGCCAAATCGATATTGTAGTTTTCAAGATAAACTAAATTGATCTTACCATTCAGCTCCTGAGAAAGTCTAACCACATCTTTAATCAACTTTTTCCCCTCCTCATCTCGGGGATGTGCTTTACCTGCATAAATAATTTGGATCGGCCCCTGCTGATCCGCAATTTTCTTTAGCCTTTCTAAATCTTCGAAAAAAAGTAGGGGACGCTTATAAGAAGTAAAGCGCCGAGCCCAACAAATAGTTAAAAAATCGTAATCAAACCCTGCATTTGTTTGGGTATTTACATAGTCAATAACCTTTTCTTTTGCTTTTCGGTGCGCGCTCCAGATCTTTTCCTTTTTTATCCGTGATGCAGACCGTAAGGTGGATGGGTCGTGTCGCCAATCAGGTAACTCTGAGTCATACAGCTCCTGGAAAGGACCAGATACCCATGTTTGGGCATGAACACCATTAGTAATAGAATGAATAGGATAATTAGGAAACATAGAACGAGAGACTTCTGCATGCCGTTTTGCCACTCCATTTATATAGCCAGACATTTCCAACGCCAACTCTGTCATGTTCAAGCGTTCCTTTTCTTGAATTTGGGGAGGAATTACGTTAAGAAGAGAATCGCTAAGAACAGCTCTAACATCATCCCAAGAAAATTTATCATGCCCAGCCGGTACTGGCGTATGAGTAGTAAATTTACAAAAATCGCGAACTTTTTTTAAGCTTCCTAGCTGCTGGTGTAGTTCCAAACACAAGAAAGAAGAATGGCCCTCATTAAGGTGATAATGCTTAACAGAATCAAAACCTAACTTCCGAAGCAACTGAACCCCGCCAACTCCCAAGACCAGCTCTTGCTTAATTCTGTGCAACTCATCACCTCCGTAAAGTTCATTAGTAATACCGCGGTCAATATCTTCATTTTGGGGTAAGTCTGTATCTAAGAAAAAAATAGGAACTTGCGCACCAGAAACACCCTCCGCCAAATATTTCCAAGCAGTAACATCCACAGATCGACCCTCAACTTCCACTGCCACAGTTACATCAAGGGGCTCCAAAAAATCATCAAGTCGCCAGCTAACTGGAACTTCTATCTGCTCTTCTTCCTCAACTTTCTGGTAGAAATAACCGCCGCGAGAAAGCAATGTTACGCCTAGAATAGGTAAATCGCTGTCAGCAGATGCCTTTAAAAAATCTCCGGCCAACACACCCAAACCACCAGAGTAGGTGGGGATTCTTGAATCCACGCCAATCTCCATTGAAAAATAGGCTATTTTTCTTTTCTGCTTCTCATCTATCATTACGTCATCCATGCTAACAAAAAATAAAATATTAATCCAGAAAAAGTTGCGGGACTGTGTTTAAAATGAAATAATAAACCAGTAGATGATTACTTATGCGCTTTTAGGAGCAATTTTCTTTGTTGCTGGTATTGTCCCTGCCCTTGCTGGGTTTGGGGTGTCTACAATATCCATGGCCGCAGTGTCTCTCATTCTCCCTCTAAGTGTAGCAATCCCTTTTGTAGCTATAATTTCAACCATTGCCACTGGCATTGTTGCCTACAAAACAAAAACTTCCAAAGTACTTCCCAGAATTATTCCTCTCCTTATTAGTTCTGCAATTGGGGTAACAATTGGAATGCTTCTCCTTAATATTCTGAGCGAAAATCTACTTTCTCTCCTCTTCGGAATTTTTCTTATTGGCTACGCGCTTTATGGACTTTTTACCAAGCAAGAATCTTTGCCTACCAGCTGGATAATGAGCAGCGTCATTGGCTTTATTGCTGGATTTTTTAGTGCCTTCTTCAATATTCAAGGACCCTTAGTTGGAATCTATGCCTCCAACCACAGGCATCTTTCCAAAAAAGAAGTTAAAGATACCATTGCCACCTATATGCTCCTCACAGGATTATTCACTATTGCAGGACACTATCTTTCGGAAAGATTAACTTCAGCAGTGCTTCACTACACCATTGTTTCCATTCCCTTTCTTATTCTGGGGCTGTTTACAGGGGAACACATTTCAACAAAAATAAATCTGGAATGGGTTAAAAGGGGAATATATCTCTTAGTATTAGCAGCAGGGATTATTCTACTTATCCCTTAAAAAAAGCGGGGGCTGCAGTCTGCCAAAAAATGGCAATAGTAACTACAGCTCCCCGCATAGTATTCTCCATCTAACTGCTTAAACCAAAACCTTCTCCGCATCACAAACGGAGGACGGATCAACTACCGTACCTCCTACATAAACAACTTCAAAATACCCAGTCAAAACCAGGCAACGTCTGTAGTCGTATTTTTGAATAAAATTACGACGATACTCAAACAAACGTCGCGCGCCCTCTACAGATTCAAATTCCAGGGTAACTTCTCCCTCTCTATCCCCATTGGACTTCTCAAAACGAGAATCCTTAATCACCTCTGGACGAATCTTCGTTCCGCTTCGGCTCCTCACATGGACAACACCCTGAAAGTTGATCAGAGTTTCGTCCCTATTAGAAACCAGGACAAGAGCCTGACTTAACTCGTACCTGCACCGTGCCGCATTATCAAAAACCAGTGTCAAAGTACTAGGAACCCGGTTCATTCTAACCTCCTTAGGGTATAAAGCGGATGCAAAACACCCAATAGTAGAAAAATTTTAACATAAAGTTACCAAATCTTAAATATATAGGACAAACCACTTGCTTACCAAAGATCTTCTGGTATCCTATATGCACTGGATTTGGGAATGGTTTTCACAAAAAAAAGGAGAGTGGTATGGCACTTCTACAAGAAATAAAGAAAAGCAGTAAGTTCGCAGTGACCTGCACTTTGATAATAGGCATGATAAGTGTCTTTGCAGGCTTGTTAGTAGGAACATTAGCACCCCCAGTTTTAATTCCTATCATCAAAGCATCAGGAATTCGTTCCATGTTCCTCGGAATTTCAGCAGGGGAGGTCCTGACCCGTATATTACCAACTTCCTTAGTTTGTTCAGGAATTTCAGTTTTTGGAATGGGGCTTTTCTGGGAAGAGTTTCACGCCAAAAACAAAAGCTATTGGATTGCCTTTTCGGCAACCATACTATTTGGAACAATAACATTCATAACCTACTCCGAGTTAGAAAACAGTTACAACTGGGAACTAGCTGCTGTACATACAACAGTCGCCGGTCTGTATGCAACCACACTCTGTTCAGATAGCGTAATAGATTAGAACTGCAAAGAAGGAGGGCTAACAGTGGATACGGAAATCACCAGACTAGTATACCTGTTATTCGAGACGGGAATGCTTCGCACCACAATGCGATCACATTACCGTAGACTGTTCTCAACCGACAGATCAGACAACATTGCAGCACACTCCTTCCGAGCTACAATCATTAGCTGGTTCTTAGCTAAAATGGAAGGGGCGAACCCTTGGAAGGTTTTTGTTATGACAGCGCTTCATGACTTCCCAGAAGCTAGAACTGGTGACATGGATTGGGTGCAAAAATCCTACGTCTTTGAAGAAGACGGAAAAGCTGCAAGAGACCAATTTGGAAATGTTCTCCACGCTGAGGAACTTCTAGAGCTCCTCCTGGAATACCAGGAAGGAGAATCACTAGCAGCAAAAGTAGTAGAAGACGCGGATCACCTGGATCAACTGCTTTTGGAAATGGAGCACACCCATATGGGCCTTCGAGAAGCGGCTCTTTGGCTGCACCTGGAAGATTTCGAAGGGAAGTGCCATCTGTACAGAGGTCTGCACACGGAAAGTGCTAAAACTCTGGCCAAGGAAATCGTCAACCAGACTCCTAGCGACTGGTGGAAAAACCTTTGGCGAAGAGATAAACGCAAAATCAATAACGAAGAGTAGAGAAGTGCCGCCTACATTTTCCAACTAGGGTGTCCTCCCCCAGGACACCCTCAATTTCCAAAAAAAACTAGAAGACTGAAAACTCTTAGTCTTAGAAACCTGGCAGTAAGTCCTATAAAACTGGATGTGGGATAGACTTGCTGTTATAATAAGCAACAAGCACTCCTAAAAAAGAGGGGACAGAAGAAGTTCATACTCATAACTAGTTCTAGTTAAGGAGGTAAGGCAATGTCTGCAACACCAGAAGGATTTAAAGGTATTTTTTACAGCCAGAAAACAGGCTCGGACAACATCTTCGACATGGGACCCTTCTATCCCAAATACTTGAAGGGGCTGAGAGATGATGCTCTCTTCTTATCTGTTGGGGCTTATGTAGATGTGCTTATAAACGACTACCCAGAACTTGCTGAGTCTATCCTTGCCACCACTAAAGAGTTATGGCCGGACCTAGACTGGGAAAAGAAAACCGCCAGGTTAGAAGATTGCTTTAACCTGGCTAGGAGCAAGCCGGATAACTGGCGCAAGAGTGTTTACGCAATTGTTGAAGAAGAGTTCTTACCATCCAGCAGATTTATACCCGAAAGCCTCGAAGGGTACTTCTTCGACGACATGGGGGTTTATGATACGCTCTTCAAACTGCGCGGATTAGTTGTAAAGCTGCTCAAAGAAGCGGGGCATGGGCCGGGAATACCTATATTTGCTTGGCTCGACTGCTACTTGAACGAAGAACTCGAACTAGCTGATGAGATAAAAGAAGCAATTCAGCATTTCTACCCTGACCAAGATTGGGAAAAGCTTAGAGAGGTTGCTTCTTTTGCACAAGAAGAAAAGGAGAAGGGAAATCCAGACTTAGGCCCAGCAGTATTCGAAAAACTAGTCGAGATATACAAACCAGAGACACCAAAATTTCGAGTAATACCCGTCAAGGGAAAACCTCCTCTGGTAGGATAAGGAAAAAACGCATTACCCCTTGTGTAACCACACACGGTACCAAGGGGTACTTTTTAAAACAATACAAAATCCACACCACAAAAGCAGTAAGTGATAATATTAGGTTACAACCGCTTTACTTTATACACTTTATACTATGACCGTTTCTGAATTCTTGAACAATATTACTAGTATTTGCAAAAGAGTTAAATCACCAAAAGAAAACTTCATAAAGCCCCAATCCTTATCTCTAAAAAGTAAGAAAATTTCCCAAGTAAAAACAAAGGCTGAACCAAAACAAGTTTGCTTTGACCCCGAGCGTAAGCAAGCTTTTGTTAGTTGTATGCGGGGGAAAGCTATTCAAATTTTCTCATTAGAAAACGATAAGCTTTCTTTAGAATCCGAAATCCCCACCTCAGAACAATGTGTTGAGATAGAACTTTCTGGCCCACATATATTAGCTACTACCACTAACTTCAAAAGAGGACCATTAGAAAAAAGCTTTCTCTACATTATTGATGCCAAAACAGGACAAGTAATCTCCAAAACAAAAACGGGCGGGGCATGGAGTAAGGTCGTGAAAAAGCACCCCAAAAAAAGCTTGGTTTTTATTTCCAATTGGCACAGCAACAATATATCAATTATTGATATTTCAAACCCTAAAAATCCCCAACTTAAGCAGCTTATTTCTTGTGGAAAAAGCCCCCGCGGGATTGCATTTGCACCTAACGGAAAGGTCCTAGTAGCTGGCTATTACTCACGGCACCTACATGTTCTTAAGGAAACTGGTAGTAGGTACAAAATCATTTCCAACCACACCCCATTTAAAAAAGAGTCGTACCGTGGAAATTTGCGCGACGTTATTGTGGATACGAACAATAAATACGCATACATTTCCAATATGGGTAAAAATACTGTTCATAAGCTGGATTTAGAAGAGGAGAGCTTCAGAAAATCGATAAGAGTAGGGAAGTACCCCAATTCTATCCGCCTCACAAGAGAAGGGAACTTGCTTCTCGCTTCTTGCCGAGAATCAAACACTGTTTACTTTATAGATCCGAAAAAGATGAAGCTCACTGGCCGTTCGGAAACTACGGGGAAAAAGCCAACTGGCCTGGCCCCCACAAAAGATGGATTCTTAATAACTGCTTTTAGCAGCAACAAACTCGAATACCACAAACTTAACTTCTAGACCTCAGAGGTCTGTTGAAGCTTTCAATACAAGGAAAAGTAGGGGAGAGGGGAAAAAGAAAAACTGCCAAGCAGCGCTCGCGCCACTTGGCAGTAGTTAACAGCTCAATATAACCCTGCGAATACACTTAAAAAATGCCCAAAAACCCTCTTCTGGTCTGCTTTTCCTGTTTGTTTTTTCGAGGCCTGCCTCTAAGAAGGCGGGTTACTTCCCGATCGATTTCATCATGAAGTGCCTCCTTCGATTTGTCAGAGCCCCAGACAAGGGTACAGGTACCATTCACATCAACATGATTCTCCTTCAAGGGACGCAGCATCAGTCGCAAACCATACCGATCACCGACCTTTTGTAGAGAAATACTAAACGGTCGGCTCTCTACACTCAGATAACCGTACTTATCTTTTTCCCCTTGGAAAGACACCTCACATTCATAAAAAAGCCTTCCTTCCTCTAGCTCCTCATCCCACTCAAAGCTAGGATAAGCCCTTTCGGCACTAGAAACGTGTACACCATAGATGCTGCTTTTTATTTCTAGAGCTAAGGCACCCAACTCATAAGCCTGCCACACTTGCCTTAATCTCTCTTCCTGAGCGTTTGCTACTCTTTTCTTTCGCTCTCTTTCTCTCTTCTGCCTCAGGAGTATTTCTCTCCGTGTGGAGCGCCGTTCCTCCATAACCTCCCCCGACTTCTTCAAAGCCATCCTTTCTCCCTCCTTGTTATTACTAACCCCTAATCCTAATATCAAACATTATAACATATTTAATCCTGCCAAATAAATTCTCCTAGACCTCTCCTAGACCTCGGAGGTCTGTTGAGCCTAAGTTCAAAGCCGCCACTTTAATCATAAATTTATCTTTTATATAATAAAAATATAATGAATAAACCAGAAACTAAACATTGGAATATCACCCTAACCGGGCGGGTTCAGGGGGTGGGTTTTAGAGCAAGCACCCGCCGCAAAGCAAAAAAACTTGGCATCACTGGTTTCGTTCGCAATAAGCCGAATGGTTCCGTTCACATCGAAGCAGAAGGAACAGAAAAAAAGTTGAATAATTTGGTAGATTGGCTAGAAGAAGGCGGCCCAAGATTTGCAAGTGTGGATAATGTAAAAATAGAGAAAGGAAAACTAAAAAACTACCAAACCTTCCAGATCCAAAGGTAACTCCGCAATAAAATTGCTCCAAAACCTCACTTAACCCTCGATCTCTTTGTTAAAACCATAACCTCGTAGTAGAATATACCCAATGTCCCTTTCAAATAAAAACCTAATAAAATTCAAAATACAAACAATTGCAAAAGAGCGTGAAACTGTTCAACAGACAAAGGACAGGGAAGAGTGGTACAAAGAAAACGACTATCCAATTACACTCCCAGAAAAGGATTTAGAATCTGAATACAATAAAGAAGAATACCTCGCAGAAGCTAAAAGAATAGAAAACCTATGGAGTAGGGAAGACGATAAATTCATACAAATCTTGAAAGACCTTTTGAACAAAGATCTGAAAAAACCAATTGTAGCGCACATTGGCAAATATGGCGTTGCCGGCAGGTACACCTTGCCAAACCACGTTTACATCAATACCCAGCTTTTTGACAATCATATAGAAATAATAAAACACGAAATTGTGCATCTAATGTTAGAACCTTTTGTGCAAAAGTACGGAATTAGCCATGAAAAAAAGGAAGATTTGATTGACATAATTCAAGACATAGTTGAAAACGCTAACAGTAATACAAAATAAACCTCTCTAAATTGCCTTACTCCTTTAATTTTTCTAACAAAGACCCTCTTTTTCTTTGACAAACCCTATAAGATGGAGTAAAATAACACTTACTAAGGCACTTATATAACAGTGCTCACAAAACATAGCGTTGAAAGAGGAGGCGAGACTTATGCACACTTCAAATCTTATAGGTTCGTGGTTAACGGTAAACAGGAACTGTAACTTCCGCTGCAAGTGGTGTTATGCAAAGGAAACCGGTTACGCTTCGAAGGATGATATGTCCCTAAACCTGGCAATGGATCTGGTTGACCTCTTAGCCGAGCTTGGAATCCAAAGCGTTATCTTGATTGGTGGAGAACCTACAGTATGGAAGCACCTTTTCGAGATAAAAACTTATATCCAGGAAAAGGGGATGCTCGTAATACTTGTAACCAACGGTTACCTTTTCTCAAAAGATCGTTTTCTGGCTAAGGTTTTGGAAAGTCCTTTCGATCGTGTAAACGTCTCTATCAAAGCCGGCAACGCAAAGCAGCACCGCGAATTGACCGGAACTGACACTTTCCAAGATGTATTAAAGGGGCTTCAAAATCTACAAGAAATTAATCAACCCTTTGACATCTCTATAACCTTGAGTTCTCTAGTTGCCGAAAACTTGGGCGAGCTCGTCGAAACGGGGGCGCGTTTCGGTACAGACAGCATATCTGTTTCTTTCTGCGTACCCGTTCTCGAAGAAGACGAAGAGTACTCTCCTGGATATATGATGCACCCTCAAGAAGTGGTAAACTGCATAATGGAGCATTATGAGAATATGCACCATTACACAAACGGGAATATTGCCATCGAGCAATCAGTACCGTTTTGCCTGTGGCCAAGTGAATTCATCGAACTGCTCAAGGAACGGGACCAAATAGTATCGGGCTGTCATGTTTTAAGAAGGGACGGGGTAATCTTTGACCCACACGGGAGAATAATCCCGTGTAACGATCTTCATAACTGCACCCTAGGTCAATACGGTAAGGATTTTCACGACGCGGAAACATTTACAGCGTTCTGGGAATCACGTGAAATGTCACAATTCTATGGAGAACTGACAGCGTATCCAACAAACCCTTGTATAGAGTGCGCGCAGTTCGGCGAGTGTGGCGGAAGCTGCCCACTCCAGTGGTTCGTATATGATCCCGATAACCTAATACCTGAAAGGAGGTAAGGTTAAAATGTCTGAGGCAATGCAGTTTGTTCAAAACCGCATGTCAACGGGTATTACGCTAACAGAATTACCTCAAGGCATCAGCAGCTCCCACAAGTGTGGTACCGGAAGTAAGTGCCGGTGCCAGTGCGACTGCCGATGCAAGTGCCGCGGCGACGTTCACTGCAGGTGTGCTTGTCGACAATGAGTCCACACCCAATATAGGGGCAGATCGAAATCTATCCGAATCGATCTGCCCCCGATTCTTTTTACAAAATCACCAAAAGCCTTTTTCTCTTTGTTCATCCACCTTTCTCGCATTAACTCATACTAACGTACTAACATGTTAGTACGTTAACATAATCACAATAAACGCCTAGCTCACAACAATATTCAGTCCCTGGGACTGAATAATGCTTTAAGAACAAGGATTATTAATCCCGGGGATTAATAAAAGCATAATATCTTCTGCGCTTAGATATTCAACTTGCCTATTATAAATAAATTTAAGAACAAAAGCCGCACCGTGATCAAAAGTATGAAGCAGGGGAGTAGGGAAGTGCCGACACTTACGCAGTACTTGGTCGAAGTGAAAAAATATAGGTACCAGCACTCTATACATAAAATTTAACTAGCCAAAATTTTCTGTGTACCGTATCTTTGGGGTTCACCTTGCCGAATCAGTAGCCGGTCAGTTGCTGCCTTAAACAAATTCTCCGCCGGTTCATAACCACCATCCCAAGCCTCCTTAGCCAATCTTTTAGCTATCTTTGAGTTTTCAATTTCTACACCGTGGTGGAAAATCAACGCCGCATAATACTTTTCTTGCGGTTTGTTTATAAACCCCTTTTCAAAAAGGTAAGAAACAACCTGCAAACGCTTAGCATCACGTTTTACCATATTCTTACCAAGCTCTTTATCATTACC
>CAZOPS010000011.1:0-20524 GCA_964581885.1 uncultured Candidatus Saccharibacteria bacterium
ACTTCCCGTAACGCTCGGATAAACGTAGGGAAAACAGCTCACTCCGATCCCGCGTGCAAACCGTCACAAAATAATACCCCGGCTTGTTGTAATCATAATTTTTTAAACGCGTATGTTTGCGGTATTTTCTTTCCGCCACTACAGATCTATTCTACCATCACCTTCAGGAGTAACGAACGATTGAACCAACATCCTCGCTCGTCTTGGCAAAGCACGGTAGCTGCGACCCTTGTGGTCGCCACGCTCAGCGTGGTCGCCATCAGGGCACGGACAAGCCGTGCAGCTACTCCTTTCTGTAGCTGCCCCCCCTTGGGGCGCCCCTTACTTTTTCGCAGCTGCAGGTTCTTGACCTGTTTCCTTCTCCGTAGCGGCGGGGACGGGTGGCCACGTAAAACCACGCAGACGTGGTAACGTGGTAAACATGATAATGCTTCCTGGGAAGGACTCTGCCAAGATGTGGGCGTTCTTAGCGCTCTAATTAGAGATACAAAGGTTGAACTTACCAACCTAAAAAAGCAGCGGGATACAAAAGCTACCAACTAATAGCACCAACAGGGCAAGAATCGATAGCATCTTGAATCTCCTCTTCTGGGTTTCCTTGAGGATTGGAAACTACAGCTTTCCCATCATCTCCTAATTCAAAAGTATCACCAGCAATAGCAGAACATAAACCACACCCAATGCAAAGCTCTTTGTCAACTTTTGGCTTCTTTTCTGACATATTTACACCACCCTTCCCTTCTTATTTTATAGACAATCTGTACACCTGTAAATTTGAAAATGCAAAACTAGGTTAATCTTTGCTGTTCATTAAAAAATCTTCGTACTGATGTCCACTTTCTGCGTACAATTGGAGGGAAATCCTGCTCACTTTCAAAACATTCCCGCAAAAACTTCTGTGTCTTTTCATCACTCATATAACCAGAACCAAAATCGCCGTATTCCTTATGTAATTCACTAATAATGCGATCTCTTTCGACTTTGGCCAAAACGGATGCTGCAGAAACAATGGGGTATTTTTCGTCGGCCTTATTCTCACCAATAAGTTCAGGAACGCGCTGGGATCCTTTCATACGTACCCTCAACCCAACTCTAACGGAATAAACAAAGTTAGCCACTCCACCAGGATTTGTAGGAACATCAAAAATAACCCTATCTGGAACAGTCTGAGTAATAAAAGAAACAATTTCACTAAGATCAATCTGGTTTAAACTAGCCCCATCAATATCTTGAGGAGGAATCAATCTAACCTTTGAAAAGATTGCGTATTTCTTAAGCGCTGGGCAAAGGTCCTCCCGTTTTTTCGGGGAAAGGCGTTTTGAATCCTTTACCCCCCACTCATCTAAACGCGGCAAGTCTTTCTGCTCATAAACAATTGCTCCAACTGCCATAGGACCAATAACGCAACCTCTCCCTGCCTCATCTATCCCAAGTATTTTCATAAAATAAAGCCTAAAACTAGCGCAAAGTATCTGGATCTGGCAGTTCTTCTATCTCCAAGATCTCAACAAGTGTTCCCCACATGTGTATTCCTGCCATCTGTCCCTTTTCACTGGATTTAAAACGGATTCTCAATCCGTCCTCTTTAAAATCTTCCGGCAAATTAACTGGATCCAGTTTTCCCCCATCTTCTGTAATTATTCCGTAAAAACCACCTTCCAGCTGAACATGTCTTATCCGCCCAATACGCCAAGCATCCTCGCCTCGTTCGTTGGGAATATAACCTTGGTTCGTACACCACTCCTGAACCCCTTCATTGGGAACTCCAGGTCCGTGCCGAGAACCATCTGGACAAACAAAAAACTGGTCGGAGGTTCTTCCTTTATTTTGCGAACTTGCTAAAGAAAAACCTCTTATAGTTAGATAAATCTCAAAAATAAGAACAAAAACCAGCAAGATTATAGTGATCAGCTTTAACAATAATTTCATCCTCTAACCAAACCAAATAATCTGCGCCAAGAAATATGCAGTTAGAGAGATAGTTATATATAAAAGGAACAAAGAGCCTGCAAGAATGTAGAGACTCAAACCTCTCTTTCCCTCCCAATAGTAAGACATATTAGGATCTAAGAGCACTTTATAACGGACTACTCTGTAAACTGCATAAAACCCTACGAGGGACGCCATGAACAATTGAAAGGGAATAAGAAAAGAAAACCCAATTAAAGGTGGGATAATAGCAGAAAAGAGGAAAAATGTACTCCACATAGGACCTGCCAAGTTTTCGTCACTTCTCTCAAAAAAGAGCATTTCCCTAAGAAATCTCCACTTGATTCTTCTCATACCCTTCTTCCAGAAATCTTTCTGAAAAGCTGATAGCCGCTCCCCAAATTTCCTTATTTTCAAAACAATCTGCCATTCCTCTCTACCAAAAGAAACTACATCCCTTTCTTCAACGGAAATTGCCTGCTCCTCAATCTTCTCACGTAGCGCCTCCTCTTTTTCTGCTTCTTCTACCACTGCCCGATCTATCTCCTCCTCAGCACCAAAACTAAACACTTTTGCGAGCACCCTACCAAACAGGCTCAGCAATAACACAACAAGGTGCACAATACCTACCAAGACTCTAAAAAATAGAGGTAACGCAAAAAAAGCCAAAAAAAGTAAACCAACAATGCGGAGGTGATCCCAATTACAAACCAGAAATCTAATCTCACGGGAATAAGAAGGGTCGGTAGATACTGCAGCACACTCCAGTCCCCTCAGTTCTAACCAACCTAACCGTAGGGCTTGGATTGTTGTTTTTATTTCCTGTTGGAAATTAGCAAAATCAAATTCTAGACTAAGCCACAAAAGTTTCTCGAGATCCATAGTCATAAATTAAAAAGGAATCAAGTTAAACGGTCAAGAAGTTCCTGCTGTGACAGAAGCCCCTCCCGACAACCAATATAGGAAATTACAGAAGCCGCATTAGTATTACCCCATTGGAGAGATTCTTTAAGCCCCCTACCCTCGATCCAAGCAGAAAGAAATCCAGCAGAAAAACCATCTCCAGCCCCCGTCATCTCTACTGCCTCTGTATCACAAGGAGGGGAAAAAACAATATTTTCACCGTCAAAACCATAAGAACCCAAGGCCCCATCTGTAACTATTACAACTTCTGGACCTATTTCCCTTAGTTCGTGCATAATCTCCCCTATTTGTTCAGCTCTCTTATTCTCACTAAAATTGACAAACTCCCCCCTCGCTAATTCACCCCCCTCCTCGCTATTTAAGATAAGAACGGCGCATTGTTTCAAAATTTCTTTGTTTGCAGCTAACCCTTCTTGCAACTCGTAAGAACCGGGGTTGTAGGCCAATTTTGCACCCACGCTCTCCAAATAATTTAAAACTTGGGGATGTACATCTTCAAATGAACGACCTGCCGAAGTCAAATAAACAAATTTGGACTCAGGGGCATCATTAGGTATCAACAATGTGCGGGGACAATGGTAAGAGAAAATAGTGCGCTCAGCTTCAAAACTAAGGATAACAGACTGATCTGTAATTTCTTCCTCCGAAATACGTACCCACAAGGGTTCCACTCCCTCCTCTTTCAGAGTTTTTAACACCAACTCCCCTTCCAAATCTTTTCCAATCCAAGATACAATTGCAGTTCCCAAACCCAACCTAGAACATCCCACTCCAGTATTAACAGCATTTCCTCCCACATCCTTCTTAAAATCCTCTACAGGGATCTTATCTGCAAAGTCAACACAAAGCAGAGAATCATTATCCTCGTCAAAGCTAACATCGGCACTTCCTAGCTTTAAAAAATAATCAACTGTTGAGTGGCCTATGGTAACAATATCAAACATAATTCAATAACAAGTAACTAGCGGCTAACACTGAATACATCTCGGGAAGTTCACGTACTTAAAACTAAAGCCGCTAACAACCATTTAGTAACGCAAGCTTTCTCTCAACCACATTTTGGATTTTCTCAACCACAGGCGGCAAAACTTTATAAGGAACAATTTCCTCTGGATTACTCGCCAGGGATTCGCGGAGAGCTTCTGACCAAGCCAGCCTAAGCTCTGTGTTCACATTTACCTTCACAACTGCGGCACTTGCAGCTTCTCGAACATCTTCTGCTCTAACACCAGACCCTCCATGCATAGAAATAAAGCAATCCAATTTAGTAGATAGTTGTTGCAAATGCTCAAAATTTAACCGGAGTTCCTTTCCATACATCCCGTGCAGATTACCAAAGAAGCAAGCCAAGAGATCCACATTAGTTTCAGAAACAAAATGAGCAGCCTGCTCAGGATTGGTAAGGATTGGTTCTCCCACACCGGGTTTAACTGTTGAGTGCCCACCCGCCTGATCCAACTCACCCTCAACCAGTGCATCATAATCTCTTGCCAACTCCACAACTCTTTTTGTTTGCAAAATGTTCTCCTCTAGCGAAAGATGGGACCCATCAAAATGAACTAAATCAAATCCACACTGCAAAGCTCTTTCAATCTCGGAGAGTTTACGAGCATGATCTAAATTGAGAAAGAGAGGGTAGCCACCTTCCTGACGGTAATACAAAACCAGGGAAGCAAGGTTTTCAATACCAAAAAACTGGGCTTCCCCTGAACTCATCTCTACAATAATTGGTAGCTTTGTACCACACAAACCTATAATTGCCTTAAATTGCTCCAAAGTCGAAATATTAAAGGCACCAAGAGCAAAATGTTCCTGACGTGCTTCCTGTAAGAAATTCCTCAAATGCATACTCTAAAACGCTACCCCAATAAATTAAGCAAAGAGTAAATAAATAAGAAACCAATAACAATAAAATAAATAGCTAAAAAACCTTGAGAAGGTTTTTCTGGAAGCGCTTTGAACCACCTCTCTAAATTACGATACTTGTAATCTTGATATTGTTCAAAAAATAAGCGAAAAAGCGCAGCAAGAAGAAAGGCAGAAATGAAAAAATTCTGACCACTAGAGGTGGCGTACAAAGCAAGAAGAGCAACAGCCACCTGGATAATTATACTTTTCAACACTCCCTGCAACTCTGGCCAAAATTGTGAGACCTGCAAAATAAAAAAGCCTAAAAGACCACCACTTAAGATGCTGACTAGTTTTACAAAAGCCCTAACAATATTACTATCAATAGGGATAGGGATATTCAAGATCATTCTTCTATTAATGGGACAAATCGGAATTTTCCAAAACTCTCTCTTTCTATTCCTTCTGCGCTTTTAGTTAAACGAACCATTTCCTGCGAAAAGGCACTCCCTACAGGTGCCACCAAAACACCACCCTCCGCCAGTTGGTCAAGCAGAGGATCGGGAACTTCCGATGCAGCTGCAGTTACCAGTATCCTATCAAACGGTGCCTCTTCTAGCCAGCCTTTGCTTCCATCCCCTATTCTTACATGTACATTAAAATACCCTAGATCTTTCAGAGTTTTCTTAGCGCTCCTAGCCAGTCCCTCCAAGCGTTCAATAGTATAAACCTCAGAAACAATTTCAGCTAAAATAGCGGCTTGGTAACCCGAGCCTGTTCCCACCTCCAGCACCTTATTCTCTGGTTCAAGTTCCAACAGCTCTGTCATAAAAGCCACTGTGTAGGGTTGAGAAATAGTCTGATCATCTCCAATCGACAGGGGAGAATCCACATAAGCAAGGTTTCGCAAATCACTAGGGACAAATTTCTCCCGTGGTACATTCCTAAAAGCTTCCAAAACATGCGAATCCGAAACACCCCTAGCCTCAAGCTGGGATTCAACCATCTTCTCTCTGAGCTCTCTGACTTTACTTTCACTCATAAGCTACATCTTCGACATCTGCTCTCGCGCAATCTCCCCCAAAACAGGAACTTCCCATTCCTCACCCTGATACGCTTTAACCATTAACATAATCCAAAGAACAACTCCAAGTAGTGATAATAACAAACTAATAAGTTGCCCCAAAAATGGAATAATGTTCACAACTGTAGTTGCGATAAACAATGCTCCAAAAACTATAATGGACTGCATAGCGTGAAATCGAACAAATTGGTCCTCCTTTTCAACAAGAAGAAAAATTATACCTGTGACAAAACCAAAAAGGTAAGAAAGTGCCCCTGCTATGTTTGGGCTCAAACCAGTACCACCTGACTGGCTTGGCATCTGGCTTTCTTGCGTTGTTTGAGATTCCATTGATTCTTCCAAAATTTATCACCCCCTTTACAGAAATTTCTAAGTTATAAATGCGAATTTACAAAAACACCCCATCCAACCTTAACCCGAAAAAATCGCAGCAACCCCTAAAACCTAGGAACACACCAAAAAGATAAACTACTTCGTACTTATAGTATCACTCTTCCCGGACCTTCACAACAAAATGAAGTTTGGCAGCCTCAATAAGAAAAAAGTTAAGGATTATCACAATTACAACCAAACCCCACAAAGCACCAGGCAAGGGACCCACTTTAAGAAGTTGTTGTAGTGGATAGAAATATAATGCAACAATTACAGAAATGAAACCGCCCACAACCGAAGCTATGAGCAATAGATTTGAAAAAATATTGTAATGGAAAACAGATCGATTAAGTGCTGCACAGGAAAAAACATAAAACAGCGAGTTAAGACTAAACACAGTAAAAATAAAGGAACGCACAGTAAACAAATCATAACCACCCCGAAGAAGCAACCAAAACAAAATTAAAAATCCAATATCATCAATCAATCCAATGAGTAAAACCAATATCTTCATTCCCCGATTCAAAATAGGCTCATTTTTCTGCCGGGGAGGTTTGCTCATTACTTCCTCTTCGCCGGGATCAAAAGCAAGAGCAACGCCTGGAAACCCATCTTCTACAAAGTTTATCCAAAGAATTTGTGCTGGTAGGATTGGCAACGGCCAGCCAAAAATAATACTTCCACTAACCAAAAGTATTTCCTGAAAGGAATCCGAAAGCAGATAAAAAACAACTTCCCGTATATTTTCAAAAACTACCCGACCCTGCTCTACTGCGGCAACAATCGTTCTAAAATTATCATCAGTTAAAACTAAATCAGCTGCCTCTTTAGCAACATCTGTTCCCGACCCCAAAGCTATACCAATGTCCGCAAACTTAAGCGCTGGGGCATCATTGATACCATCACCTGTCATTGCTACCACATCGCCGTTAGCACGCAACGCATTTAAAATACGCACTTTATGCCGCGGTTCCACCCGGGCAAAGATTCCTATCTGATTAACCCGCTTTTGCAATGACTCATCAGACATATCATCTAACTCAACACCCTCCACCACCCGTTGCTCCTCTACATTTAAGCCGACCTCATTAGCGACACTAAGAGCAGTTAACTTATGATCGCCTGTTACCATAATAATCCTAATGCCTGCATTTCTACACTTTTCTACAGCCTCACTAACCTTCGGCCTAACTGGATCAGAAAAACCAACAAAACCCAAAAAGGTAAATCCGTGCCCCGCATCCTCCCGAGATTTCAAGTCTTGCCCATCAGTCTTGTATGCAAATCCTAAAACACGAAAACCCTCTCTTGCCCACTGGTTGATTTTTTTCATATGTTTTTCCTTTTCTTCAGCAGACGTATTACACTTTGAAAGAACAACTTCAGGCGCACCTTTTATAAACAGTACCTCAGTAGGTATTGAGCTCCCCTTCTCTTCATGTTTACTTCCTAAATCTTCCCTCCTACTAGCAGCCACAGCCACATATTTACGCTCGGAATCAAAAGGGATTTTTGTTTCCTTCTCGTAAGAACCAATATCCCTTACCTGGTCCCCAAAAGCTTCCAGCAAGGCTTTGTCAATCTGACCCTGTCCCTCGTTGCAAAGAACCGCAGCCAACTTACCCAACTCCTCCTGAGAAAAACTCCAACGCTGCACAGCTAACCGGCCCTCAGTGAGGGTACCAGTCTTATCCGCACAAATAACACTGGCCGAACCCAAAGTTTCCGCTGCTTGCAAACTTCGAACCAGCCCACCTCTCCGAGAAAGCCGTTGCATCCCTAAGGCAAGAACAATAGTAAGTGTTGCTGGCAACCCTTCTGGAACAGAAGCAACAGCTAAGGCTAGAGAGGTCATTAACAAATCAGAAATGGGTAGTCCCCTTATCATCCCCAAGAAAAAAACCACTGCAGAAGCAGCTGTTAGGCCAACAGCAACAGTTTTTCCCAAACGTGCCAAGCTTTGTTGAAGTGGCGTCCTCTCTTCCTTAACACCACGCATCATTTCAGCAATCCTACCCAACTCTGTCCTTTCTCCAGTTTTTACAACCACAAACCTACCTTTCCCTCCACTAACAAGTGTCCCGGCATATACCATATTAGAGCGGTCCGCAAGTACAACACTCCCTTCTAAAGCCCCTGAATCCTTAGAAGAAGGTATTGACTCACCTGTTAACGCTGCTTCATTAACTTCCAAGTTCTGAGCTAAAATTATTCTCCCATCGGCAGGAATCTTATCTCCAGCCTCCAGCAAAACAATATCTCCCGGAACAAGCTCAGTAGCATCAATTTCAGACACAGTCCCGCCACGGCGGACCCGCACCTGGGGACGAACAAGTTCCCTTAATTTCCTCAAGGCCTTACTCGCCTTGTATTCCTGCAAAAAACCAACCACGGCACTCACAGCTAGAGCAGCAAAAATAATAATAAAGTCACTCTCATAACCAACAATGAGGGAAACAAGACCAGCTAGAGCTAAAATAACTGCAAAGGGGCTCTTGAATTGAGACAAAAAAAGTTTCACAAAAGAAAACCTCGGACCTCGAGGCAACTTGTTAAGACCATATTCCTTTAGCCTACCTGTTGCTTCCCCCTCCGACAGGCCGTACTTACTAGTTTCCAAGCTCCTCAAAACATCTGGAACTTTTTGAAGGTAATAATCATCCATATAAATAAAACAAAAACCTACAATTAAGCGTACTGCAGTTCATAAATCTCCTTAATTTCCCCCACTGTAGTTATATTGGAAAGACTTTTATCACTGCGCCAGCGAACAAAACGAGGAAATCTTAATGCATAACCCAAGCCGTCCTCATCTCCCATACCTGCTGTATGAGCCGGGCTGCGCGTTATCTCATCAGCCTGGACCTCGACAATTATTTCCGTCTCGGTCCACACATCGGGAACAAGTTCTTTACTCAAAAAAACATCTCTGGGCTTCTCTGAAAGCTCTTTTTCATCACATATTTCCTTCACTTTCCGCCAGTCCTCATCACTTAACCCCGTACCAATCTTGGCAATACTTTCAATTCTGCCCCTTTCCGCGTTATAAACTCCTGCAAGGAAGGCGCCAATACCTAACTCGGAACGCCTCCCCTTACCTCCGTAATAACCAAGAATAACCACGTCTATAGTATCTTCCAATTTCCCTTTTCTTTCTCGCTTGTATTTTATCCAGGTGTATCCGCGACTGCCCGCCTCGTAGGTAGATTCTAGGTCCTTAACCACCAGCCCCTCCAGCCCTTGTTCAATAGCTTGGCGTCTTAACTTCCTCAAAGTCTCAGCATTGGTAACCAATTCTTGAGAAGCAAGCTGCAAAGTATCGTTATCTTTCTGCAATATATCTTCAAGCGTAGACCTCCGAGAAGCTAAGCTTTTTTCTAAATAACTCTCGCCATTCAAAAACAAAATATCAAAGACAAAGAACTTAAGGGGAATCTCAGCAGCCTTCTCAACCACGTTATACTTACGCCGTCTCTTTATAGTTTGCTGAAAAGGCAAAAACTCGCCGGTATTAGGATCATAGGCAATCGCCTCTCCATCTAAAATAATAGATTCAACACCCAGATTATCTGCTGCTCTTATTATTTCTGGAAACATGTGGGTAGTATCTTCCAAGTTGCGCGTAAAGGTATTAATAAGAAAATCGGGTTTCTTCTCTTTCGCTAAACCTAAGTCTATTTGCCCCTTATTGTTAACCCGTTGACTCCGGTCTAAGTGTAATTGAACTCTGGTACCATCTAACTTATACTCAGCAGCGGCCCTACCACCCATCCGCTCCATAATTTTTTCTGCTGTCTTCTCCCTCTGACACAAAGCGGGTTGAATAGGAACTCCTACCTGAACAGAAATATCCTCTATTCCCTGCATACCGCCCTCCTTAAACTTTTTTGCAATCATCCCTATATCTGGATGAATAAAATACTTTTCTTCAATCTTGTGCTTTAAAGATTTGTCCCCCACCACCATCCAAGAAAGAGCTTCAATTAAAGTTTTTTCAGCAAATCCTAACCGCAAATTACCCAAAACAGTTCTCACCGCGTATTTTGCTGAAACAGAATCTATGCTTTCTAACAATTCCGAAAGTTTGTTAACTTTCCTTTTCTGCGAGCCCTCTCCCTTCTCCAAAGCTACACTTTCCAATTCCTTATAAACCTGAGCCACGTTTTTTCCTTGGTCCCTTAAATTCCTCTCAGAAGAAAGATCCTCTGCAACCGTACCTAAATCTCCCTGTTGCTTAAAAGCAGTCTCTACCTTCTCCTCCCCTACTCCATAGGTAACTGCCAGTACCTTAAAAAGCATCTTCTCAGCTAATCCGAATTCCAATGATTGGTACAGAGGACGCAATCGACCTACTGAAAGATAAGCGATTAGAGGAGTTTCAGACAAATCTGCCCCCGCAAAGAGGGTTGCCAACTGCTCAACCATCTTAGTCATAGAAGTCGTCTTCTCCAACTTTTGAAAGTGTTTACAAAGACCGGAAAATTTCATCTAACTTTAATAACTTGAAAAAGCTAAAAAACAGAAAGATTCTCTCTTAAGCTGCTAATTCATAGCGTGCAGACTTTGTTTTTCCTTTCTTGATCAAAATACCTTTATCTACAAGGTCCCTGATATCCCGAAGAATGGTATCATCTGAATAATCTGGAAACAGATTTTGCCAGTCTTTATTCTTGATCTGCCCATAATCGTTCACAAACAAGATTATCTTCTCTTGGCGCGGATTTAGTTTTACTTGACCAGCAGCCTCTTTTAAATTCGCGTCCCGGCTTAAACTTAACACTCTTTCCTGCACTCTATTAAACTCAATTGCGAGTCCTAAAGTAAAATATTCCAGCCACTTAGTATAATCACCCTCCGAATCCAAAACACTTTTTATTGCCTCGTAATAACCACGCGCGTCTCGGTCATAATACTCCTCCATACTAAAAAGGCTTTTTATATCGTAACCATCTAAAGACAAACTCAAAGTAGAAAGGATACGAGAAGTGCGCCCATTACCCTCGTAGAAAGGGTGAATAAGCACCAACCAAGTATGCAGCAAACCTGCTTTAAGAACAGGATGAACTTGAGCAGACTGGTTTTTAACCCACTGAGAAAGTTCCCGCATATAACCTGGAACTTCCTCTGGTGTGGGCCACTCTAAAACTTTTTCCATAGTTTTTGTATTACGGCTAAAAGCTCCTGTCTTTCGGTATTTTCCTCTATATTCATCCTCAATTATATTTTTGGTTATAATGGCATTAAGCTCCCTTACTACTTCCTCATTAATTACTGTTTCCGGATCAATCTCTTCCATATAAGAAATTGCGTCGCGGTAGTTCAATACCTCCTGAATATCACGCTCTCGAGCAATAACGGTATGACTCTCTCCTTTATCAAGAATTTCTTTCACCTCCGTAAAGTTCAAGGGGTTACCTTCTAGAGAAGTTGCATAGTGAACCGAACGCTCCACAGCCTCTTTCTTAAACCGACGTTCCCATAAAGGCACCATAGGCGCATTATCAATAACTTCTTTCGCAGCCTCGATTCGACTCACATTTATTAAAATATTATTTGTTATTTCAAACTCTGGTTTATACATAAACTAATCTATTCCTCTCGTAATGATATTTCTGATACCTTCCCACTACTTACTCTAAATAAACGGTCAAACATACTAGCTTCTTCCAATCCATGCAAAGTGACAACAAGAGTCCGTCCCCCAATAAAATCTAGCATGTTTCTAAATATCCGTCTCCTCTTTACACTATCGACCAAAGAAAGGGGCTCATCCATAAAAAATACGGAACGATTCCGATACAAACAACGAGCTAGGGCTATTCGCTGCCAGTGCGCCGCCGAAAGCTCCACACCTCCTCTTTGAACTCTCCCCAAAATTTGAGAATCAGTTATTCCTTCCCTAGCTACCCACCTATCCAAAAGGGTAACACGAAGTACTTCGTTATAAAGACTTCGATTAAAATCTCGTCCTGCATCGGAAATTACAATACTCTTCCTCAAGCTCATATTATAGCGAATAGAATTTTCAAAAAGGGCACTTATCTTGCTTTTTAACTCCCCGCGTGCTAAAGATTTTATAGAAATATTGTCATAATGAATATCACCCAAAGTAATTTTATATAATCCACACAATAGCCGAAGCAGTGTGGTTTCACCAGAACCATCAGGACCTATCATTGCAACCTTCTCCCCCGCACCAATAGAAAAAGAAACGTCACGAAGGGTCGGTTCCTCACGCCCTGAATATGTAAATGTTAAGCTCTCTACTTGAATTGAAGGTATTCCCGGACCCAACCTCTCATCTCCTGTACTAACATCTCCAAAACCTTCAAAACTAAGTAAATCGTAATAGTCGCAAATGTAATTCGCATTGGCACCAATAGCAGAAAGGCGGTCAAAAAAGTATAGTGAGGCATCGTATAAATTCAACATATACCGAAACGCCGCCTGAAATGTACCAATAGTCAAATCTCGGATTAAAGTAAGCACAACCAAACTAATCAAAAGGACACGAAAAACAATTTGACCCCCCAGCGAGAAAGAAAAACCCTTTATATATTGATCAAATTCTTTTCGCAGAACACCCTCACTAAGCTCCCTCGCAACAGTATTTCTGGATTCATAAAGAAAATCAAAAGACCTATTCACCTTGAGCTCTGGAAAGTTACGAAGCCTAATAACCTGATTATAAAGATTGTTTATAAACTTATTTTTCTCCACTACACCCTCCAAAAAACCGCGCTTTCTCTTCTTTGCACCGTACTTATAAACAACCTCGGGAATAACGGGAATAATAGCACCAAGCGGTAAAAGTGGATGAATTTTTACAATAAAAAAAGTAGCACTGAGGACTTTAATCAAACTGTGAATAACCTGTCGGGAGCGAATGTAAGTATCCCAGATTCTACTTGCAGCGTAAGTATTTACATTTGAAAAAAGGTCCTGGAATTCAGAACTTTCCACATCGCCCATGTTTAGACTCGAAATTTTCCTAATTATACTATCGGGAAAGACTTGGTCACGAAAAATGGTTTGGAGCCCTTTTTGCAAATATGTCTTAACAGACTTGAAAAAATTAATAAGTACCCAAATTAGGAAAAGAAAAAGAAAATACCTAAAAGAAGACGAAGCGAAATAAGTGCGAAGGGAAAACTCAGCTTGCGAGCGCACATATTTAACAGTCTCGTCCAAAAACCGCCCAAAAACCATAATTTCATACATAACCAAAAAGGCATCGGCAAAAAAGCATAAAGCTTCAAAGACCGCAGCCCTTGGCCCAGTCTGGTAAATTAGGTTGAGCGCCCGCAGAGTATTAACAATCTTCTTTTTTCGTCGGTGAGTAAGAAAAGGCAGGTTATCTAACACATATTTAGCTTACGGGAATTATGAAAGAATTACAAGCTCCAAAAGGAGGTGATGACCTCAGATTGAACAGGTTTTAGGGAAAATTGGTGGAAAGTTTTTGCAACCCTAGAAGACAGAGCGATGACCCCTCTCCTCTCAACCCTTAACTTTCTTAACTCTTAATATCTAACACGTAACGAATAGCTATTTACTAACTGCTTATTATGCACAATCAACTACTGCCAAAACTAAACCTAGACAAGGTACTATACTCGGCACCTTTGGGAAGCAATCTGCTTCTCTTCAAAGCAATAGAGGCTACATCCACGGAAAATGCTTCCACCCCAAAATCACGGGAAATAGATACAGAACCAGACTTTACTCTAGCCAAAGTTATGTGAGGTGGTTTAAGGGATGTGTACTCAATGCCGGCCTTGCACAGAGAAGCAGAAACAACTTGTTGCAACCTACTAAACTTAGCAACGCCTTGCTTCGCCTTAAAAATAATTACCCGAGGATTCTTAGAATTGGGATAACACTGAACTTCTGAAAAATAAATGGTAAATGCCTCCAACCCTGCTGCTGCAGCAGAAATAGCGTTATTTAAACACTCAAACCGCTCTTCTCCTACATCTCCCACAAAGACAATTGTAATGTGAAAATCCTTCGAAGACAACCACCGCACATTACCTTCAATCCTACAACTCTTGCGCAGTTTCTTCTGAATATCAAACAACTTTTCTCTTTTCTCCTGCAATAGGTCGACAGCTAGAAAAACACGCATCAACAAATACTGACACTAATTGGTACAAACAAAGTTACTTTTAATCATTCCTCCAAATTAAGCTCAATTACTCGCGCACTATGCAGTAGCCCCGAATTTAGTAAGTCAGGCTCCGCTGAAGTAACCAACGACTGCTGACAAGGAAGAACTTGCAAAATCTTTTTCCGATGCTTTTCATCAAGCTCTGAAAAAACATCATCCAAAAGTAAAACTGGGCGCTCTTCTGTGCTTTGTGAAACCACAGCCAATTCCGCCAAAAACAGCGCTATCACTGCCTCCCTTTTCTCGCCTCGAGAACCGTAAATAGATAGGTCCTGAAGCGCAGTAGATACTTCCGAAGTTTCAGCATGGACAAATAAAAAATTGTCTCGGTGCGGCCCCCACAAACTCATTGCTCGAGAGATTTCTTGGGGTAAACGCTTCCCGTAAGCACCCTCCCGCAAACGGGAAGGTTTATACTTTAGCTGGATTCCCAAACTTAATTTAGCTAACTCTTTGTTTAGTAAATCAATAAGGTTCTTTCGCTCCCGGTACAACCTTGTTCCCAGCGAAAAAAGCTTTTTGTTCCAAAACCGAAGTCTCTTCTTAGGTACACCAAATTCTCTTATCTGCCACAAAACCTTGTTCCGGTTACGAACTACTTTGTCATACTCCTTTAAGGAATTGTAATAGGTATAATCTAGTGAAGTTGCAACTTTATCCAAATAATCTCGCCTACTACTAGGACTTCCAAGAATCAGATCCAAACTTTCTGGAGAAAATACAACTGTTCTCAGCTTGTTTTGAAAATCCGATTTAGTTTTTTCTACTTTGTCTATCTTAAAAACTTTACTTGTAGTATCTCCACAATTCTCAAGAAAAACCTCGAACTTAGTAGCTTCTGAATGGGAAGGCACTTCACTGGAAATAGAAAAATCAACCCCAACAAGGTCCTGCTTGTCTTCACTGGTCCACCCTTCAACCCGAGCCCAATCTTTTCCGAACAGGATAAGCTCTTCTCCAGTAGTAGCCCGCAAGGGCTCGCCCTGAGACAACAAATAAATAGCTTCTAAAAGATTGGTCTTGCCCGCAGTGTTAGGACCTACAATTACCGTGATTTCAGGGTCAAAGGAGAACGATTTCTTTGCGTAGTTTCTAAATTGAGTAAGAACTACTTTTCTTAAAAACATTTTTTAGCGGAACAAATAAAGAGAACTTGACTAAAACGCTCTGCTTCAAAGAGGAAGGTTATCTTTTCTGGCAATTGGGACAAAAGAACGTACCCCTGCCACCAACTCTAATCTTTCGTATCCTTCCATCACAGCGCGGGCACTCTTCTCCTGCCTTTCCATAAACCTTAAAGTGTTGTTGATACCTTCCTTTTCTACCGTAAGCATCGCGATACCACTGATCAGAAGCACCCCCAGTATCCAACCCCTCTTTCAGCACCTTTTCCAAAGAACTATAAAGCGTCTCAATCTGAGACTCTGTCAACGAATTAGCTCTTTTCTTGGGATGTACCTGAGCAAGAAAAAGTGCGTCATTGGCATAAATATTCCCCACCCCCGCGATCTTTTTTTGATCCATCAAAAGGTTCTTTATTGCTGCCTTGCTACCTAAAACAATCTCCTTGAATTTCTCAAAGGTTAAATCTCGAAAAGGTTCGGGGCCGTATTTGCTCACTGCACCCTCTACAGCTTTTTCATCTGCCAACCGGATATAACCAAACCTCCGAGCATTTGCAAAACGTAACTCTTTTCCTTCCGACAGTCTGAAAACAACGAAAACATACTTGTCCTCCGGGTCAGATTTATCTCGAAGAAGCAATCTCCCCGACATCCGCAAGTGGCATAAAAGATTTTTGGAATTAGAAAGTCGAAAAATAAGCAGTTTTGCCCGCCTTTCAACTTTTTTAAATTCTTCCCCAACCACAGCTTCCCGCACCTCCTCTGGAGTCGGCTCAAGCAAACGCGCATCATCACAAAGAATTCCTTTTATTTCTAACCCAGGAAGTTCCTTATCTAACTCTTTTCTTATCGTTTCTACTTCGGGTAATTCTGGCATGTCGTAGCTGCCCTATCGTTCAGCAATATCTGAACAGCTGGGGCTCAACCTATGATTCCTCTTGTAAAACTTCTTTCTCAACAAAAGATTTAAAATTATCTTTAAACTTTTTCTTTGAAAATTTTTTGGCTTGGCTCAAACAATCATCTACTCGACAATACAGTGATTCGGACTTCTGCAGGGCTTCGGTTAAAGATTCCACACTCAGCTCCTCAAAGAAAATTCCTGTTTTCCCTGGAATTACAGTTTCTTTAAAGCCACCGCTCTTAAATGCAACTACTGGCTTCCCATAGGCCATAGCCTCCACAGGGGTTAATCCAAAATCCTCATCACTCGCTGTTGCAACTAGTGCTTTACAACCACCATACAGTAGCGATAGTTCTTCCTCCGTAACCCTACCCAAAATATCCACACTTGGTCCTGCAATTTTTCTCAGCCTTTTCAGCTCCCTACCAGTTCCTGCCACTTTCAGGGGTTTTCCTAGTTGGTTACAGGCCTGCACTACTAAATCAACATTTTTGTAGGGCTCCAAACGAGAAACAACCAAAAAGAATTTGGAATTAAGGTCTTTCCACCGTGCTTGCAGCTCGTCGCTACTTGGAAACTCCTGAGGTAGCTCTACAGGCGGATAAATTACCTTTGCCCGCCTGCGCCAAAACTTAACTATTCGGGAGGCGACATTTTCTGAATTGGCAACAATATAATCAGGGCGCTGCGCTGAACAAAAGTCCCAAATTCGGAGTCTATGGTCAAGAGGAGAACTTAAAAACTTGCCCAAAGCAGACCTACGAAACCGCGTCTCTGTCCCATACCCGTACAAAAATCGCGGTGGGGTATTGCAATAATTAATATGCTGCTGGCCGGGTTTAGTCAGAACACTTTTTGCAAAATATCCTACAGATATGACTAGATCAAACCCACTAAGGTCCATTGCCTCAAAAACATAGGGAATAAGTGGCGTACACAGTTTGGAAAAATCATGCCAAAGCGGAACTTTCTGAAGCACCGAAGTTATAATATTTCTTTCGCCCAAGGACGGGTCAGACTCAAAAACCTTGTCGTCCAGTACCGAAGTGTAGATGGGAGCATGAGGCCAAATATCTGCTAAAGCAGAAAGAACTCTTTCTGCTCCCCCAAACCGATTTAAATAATCATGAACTAAAGCAACCTTCATAGTTAAAGCTAAAAATTCTAAATTAAATTCATCTGCTCATTGCCATTTTTCCCAGGAAGCATACTAAGAAGTGATTTAAACTCCAATCCCGAAAAAACCTCCTCTACCTTATCTGGATCGTAATCATCGAAACGACATTTATCCAGGTCTAACTTTATCGGAACATCAGTAATAATAGTAGCGAGTTGCTTAGACAAAGCAGCTTGCTCCGCAGATTCAGCCAACAAATTCCTTACTCGCTTAGATTCTACCATCTCTAAGTTTTTATAAATATTTTCCATGGAATCAAACTTGGAAAGAAGATCTTTCGCTATCTTGGGTCCTACTCCTCTAACACCAGGAATATTATCACTCGGGTCACCGCGCAAGGATTTGTAATCATCTATCTTCTCTGGCGGGAATCCAAATTTTTCCAAAACGTCTTCCCTGCCCCAAATCTTATTTTTCTTCGGCATATACACTTTGGCACCGTTCCTCACCAACTGAAGCATATCCATATCATCAGTGACAATAATGGTCTGTATTCGCGTTAATTCGGCTCCTAATTCGCGTTCATTAGCGTGGTTCACTTGTTCTACAAGTGAACCAATCACATCATCTGCCTCGTATCCTGGCACTTCAAAAATTGGGATTCTGAGTACCTCCACAATCTCATGGACCAAAGGGATTTGATCCGCCAATTCAGTATCCATTTCCGGGCGGTGCTCTTTGTAAGGTGCAAACTCTTGGTGACGAAACGTGGGCTCCGGTGTATCAAAGGAAACAGCAACATAACAGGGCTCAAACTTACCCAAAACAGAAAGGAAAATCCGAGTAAACCCGTAAACAGCATTAGTCTGCTCGCCGTTAGAAGTAGTCAAACTTTTAGGAAATGCGTGATAAGCCCGGTGGAGGATAGAGTGGCCATCTACAAGCAGGAGTGTCTTTCCAAAATTCTCATTATTCATTTTCCCCATCTTTCTTCTCTCCCACTAACTCCTCAAATTCATCACCACTTAGGGTTTCCTTTTCCATTAGCTCCTCTACTACGCGCTGCAACTTTTCACTGTGTTCTTTCACCAAATCCTCTGCTCTCTCATAGCACTCCTCAATAATTTTCTTCACCTCTTTATCTACATTTCTCCGCATTTCTTCCGAGTATTCAACTTTTCCTCCAGCTGGAGAACCATAGGGCCAACTTTCTCCTTCTCCCAAATACTCTTCAAAAGAAATAGGACCCAACTCGCTCATTCCAAACTTAGTCACCATTTCCCGAGCCAACTGCGTAGCTTTTTTAATATCAGATGAAGCCCCAATACTAAACTCGGAAAGATGCACTTCTTCCGCTGCCCGACCGCCCAACAAGGCAATTATCTGCGCTAAAAGTCGGCTGCGCGTTTCATTGTATCGATCAATCTTAGGAGGAATCATTGTAAAACCTAGTGAAAGACCCCGCGCTACTATTGAAACTCGATGAACTGGGTCCATCTCAGATAAATTGTGGGCTACGACAGCATGCCCCGCCTCATGAAATGCAGTAAGCCTTCGCTCCTCCTCCGATTTTAATCGTTTTCGTTGCGGACCTAGCTTAACTTTAGTTGCGGCCTCTTCTAAATGCTCTGGACCGATCTTATCTTGATTTCCACGTGCTGCCAAAATAGCAGCCTCGTTAAGCATATTTTCAATATCTGCACCAGAAAATCCTACTGTACGTCTTGCCAATCCATCTAAATCTACATCATCTGTAAAGGGCTTTCCGCGCATATGAATTTTCAAAATACCCTTTCTGCCCTCAATATCAGGAAGTGTTAGTACAATTCTTCGATCAAACCTTCCCGGGCGGACCAAAGCTGGATCAAGAATTTCGGGTTTGTTAGTTGCCCCCAACAACACTACTCCTGCGTTGGGCTCAAACCCATCCATCTCAGTAAGAATTTGGTTTAAAGTTTGCTCCTGCTCCCCCTGCGACATAAAAGACATACCCCGGTGCCTACCAATAGTTTCAATCTCATCAATAAAGATTAAGCTTGGTGAATTCTGTTTTGCTGTCTGGAAAAGGTCCCGAACACGAGCAGAACCAACACCCACCAACATTTCCATAAATTCAGAACCAGCTACAGAAAAGAAGGGTACACCGGCTTCAGAAGCAACAGCCCTAGCCAATAAAGTTTTTCCAGTACCAGCAGGGCCTACAAGCAACACTCCTTTAGGAATACGCGCCCCTAATCTTCGGTATTTTTCTGGATTTTCCAAAAAATCTACCACCTCCCGCAGCTCTTTCTTTGCTTCGTCTACGCCAGCGGCATCGTCAAAGCTTACCTGGGGTTGATCTTTGCCAAACAGAGTTGCTTTACTCTTGCCAATTGAAAATAGCCCTCCTGATCCACCTTTCCCAGCTTTTCGAAAAAGAAGAAAGAAGAAACCCAACATCAGAACAACAGGAAGGACGTTTATAATAAAATCTAGCCAAGAGAATTCTGCCGGAGGCTCAACCACAATCTCACCAGAAACTTTTTCTGGCGAGATTTCCTGTGTTTCCAAAATCTCAAGGAAACTACGCTCTGGTTCCTTTCGAGAAACTACCACTTCTCCATTTTTCAACTCCAATTCTAAAGTGTCACCAGAAACAGTGACCTGCTCAACTTTCTCCTGCCTAATCAAATCCAAAGCCTCAGTAAGAGATTTTTCCTCTTGCGGAGAACCACCAGAAGAAAAAGCAAAAAACAAACCAAACAGCATAAGCACTAAAAACCCATACAAAACAATATTCTTCAAATTCCTATCACCTTTCTTTCGACTCTTAAACAAAGGTGAAGAGATCTTCTTTTTCATTTCTTCAAGTGGTACATCTTTTTCCATTTCAACTTTCTATTTTAGCAAAAATAAAGCAGGGGAACAATGTAATGCTGAAGGGTAACGCCCTGGCCATTTGATTTATCCAGGTCAGAGTTACCACCCCGTTATCCATAACTCGCTAACGCTCGTTTCCCCCGACGGGAGTTGGTCTGCCAACTCTGTATGTCGGAACTTTTAATACTTTAAA
>CAZOPS010000012.1:0-20339 GCA_964581885.1 uncultured Candidatus Saccharibacteria bacterium
CCGTGGGGGTTCGATTCCCCCCCTCGGCACCACGTAAAGATCTTGCCTGAATCCCAAATTTTGGGATGAAGCTAGAAATTTACAGTGGCACGTGAAACGAGCAGAGCGAGTTTTTTACGTGCCCTCATTATTTCAAGGTCTTCTCTTCAATACTGCCCATACAAATTGGGCAAGATCCACGTGGCAAGCCACCTTGTGGCGCAGCCATGACCTTACGTGGAATATGTAGTGTGCTCTACGTGGTACACTGCACCAAAAATAGTAAGTGCATCGAGGGACGTCCATCCCTCGACTTCGACACGTTTAACGTGCCTTCGCTTGCCTTTATTATGTTTGGTGGTTGTTGTAGTGATGTGCCTAAACTGAATTTGGCCGAAGTAGCTCAGTTGGCTAGAGCACCGCTTTCGTAAAGCGGGGGTTGTGGGTTCGACTCCCACCTTCGGCTCCATCACGTGAAAATTCGAAGAGGTAAGGACAGAGTCCGAAACCGATTCGTTAATTTTCACAGTGGGACGTGAGCGCTCTTTCGCTTTTACGTTCCAGTGGGACGTGTCCCGACCCGTCGGGATTCGAGGACGAGTTTGGATTTTTTGCAACGCGAAATCTTAGATGTAAGGGGTCTCGACGCTCCAAGCTTCGGTCCCGTAAAAATGATATAATGCAACAAGTATTTTTAAGCCCCCGTAGCTCAATTGGATTAGAGCTGGGGTGTTCTAAGCCCAGGGTTAGAGGTTCGAGTCCTCTCGGGGGCGCCATCACGTAAAAACTCGAAGAGGTAAGAACTCAGTCCAAAAGCGATTCGTTAATTTTCACAGTGGGACGTGTCCCGACCCGTCGGGATTTACGTTCCAAATCCGCTGTTTGGCGATTAAACGTGAAAAACTATGTTTATTATTAACTTTAAAAATTATCCTGGTGCTTTTGGAAAAGCTGCTGTTGATCTGGCAAAGAAACTTAAGAGCGCAAGCAAAAAATTTCCTGAACTTGAAGTTTTTCTGGCTGTTCCGTTAGTTGATATTTATCGTGTTTGCTCTCAAGTAGATATTCCTCTTTTTTCTCAACACGTAGATCCCTTCTTGCCAGGCAAAACCACTGGATTTTCAATTCCTGTATCTGTAAAGGAGGCTGGCGCGGTTGGTACTCTTATTAACCACTCTGAAAATCCAATGGGCTTGGACATGATCAGGGGGTCAGTTCAACTTTGTAAAGAAGCAAGATTAACTAGTGTGGTTTGTGCAGATTCTCCAGCTGTAGTTGAGCAAGTAAGTGCACTTGAACCAGATTATGTGGCCTATGAACCCCCGGAATTAATTGGTGGTGATGTTTCTGTGGCGGAGGCTGAGGAAGTTGTCGTTTCCGATGCTGTGACTGAGGCAACACCCGTTCCCCTATTGATTGGAGCAGGAATTAATTCAGCTAAGGATATTTCTCGGGGGTTACAGTTAGGGGCGGCTGGGTTTTTGGTAGCTTCAGCTATTGTTAAAGCGGCTGATCCTGCAGACGCTTTTAAAGAGATTGTAAAAGGTTACAAAATATAAACCTTATTAACTGTTGTTGTACATTTCTAAAATTCTGTTCCACCTCTCTGTTGGTCTATATATGCCTTCTAAGTTTAAGGCTCCCTCTGTTGTTCTTGTATGGTAGGTATATCCTGGGTAGTAGATAAATATTGCTGGCATTTCCTCCATAAAAACCTGTTGGAAGTTTTGGTAGTGTTCCTTTCTTTTCTCCTGGTCATGGGTTGTCCTTCCCATTTCTAAAGCTTTATCAGCACGCATGTTTGAAAATCCTGTAAGATTATTTCCATTGTCCGCTTGTGTTGAGTGCCAAAGATTATATTGATCCGGATCTCTACTTACTTCTTGACCTATTAACACCACGTCAAAATCTCTTCTAGGTAATATATTTTCTTTAAGTTCGCTGTTGTTTACGGGAAGTAGATCTACAGTTAAGCCTGTTTTTTCCCAACTATTTTTGATGATTTGAATCATTTCTTTGTTTTTCTCAGTTTCAGGAAAGGTAATAGTTATAGTATGTTCATACTCTTTTTTGGTGTCAGGTTCAAAGGTAGGTTCTTCAATTTTCTCTCTGACCCATGAGTTTTGTAGTGGCCCATAAGCTGCTTTTCCGTTGTTGTTTGCAACTTCTTTAATAATTTTTTCTCTGTCGACTAGCCGAGCTAGAGTTCGGCGAAAGTCTGCGTCTTTCAAAAACTCTTTCCCTTGCAGGTTGAAAAGTAGGATGTAATGTCTTCCTTCTAGAATTGTTTTAGCAGTTTGGTAGCACTCGGTTGGTTCTTGCTCTGAGCTAAATCCATCTAGTTCTCCTAACTCAGCAGCTGTGAGTAAGCCTTCCTCGGTTTGGAAGAATTTTATGATAATTTTTTCCGGACCACTGCGTTCGTTTCTGTATTTTTTTAGTGTTATGCTTTCAATCTTTTGGGTTCCCCTTTTTACATTTTTAATGCTGTAGGGTCCTGCCCCGATTGGTGCCAAGGGATTATTCCTGTCTTCTAAATGTTTTGGCATTATTCCTACAGATAGTATTCGCAGAAGCGGTGCAAATGGGTTTTCTAGCTCTATAACAATTGTGTGTTCATCTCTTGCTTCAATTTTTAGGTTTTTGAGTTGTTCAATTTTTGAGGCGGTATAAACCACATCCTCGGCTGAAACAGGGTGGTTGTCGTGGAAGTGGGCTTCGGGGTCAAGATGAAAAATGTATGTTTTTTTATCATCAGACAGTTCCCAGTTTTTTGCAAGGCCTGGAGCTATGTTACCATCACTTTCTATTCGTGTAAGACCTTCAAAAACCAGGTACGAAATATCGTTATCTATGTGATTATCAATATTTTCATGGGGTGTAATCTTCTCTGGTTGTCCGACAACACCTTCGGTGTAGACTCGCTGTCCGCTGATAGTGAGGAACAGCGCGGTCACAAGTGATATGAGAGTTTGTAGTAATTTCATGGCGAATTTATTTAAAGTTGGCAATTAGTGAGAGTATTAGAAATACTGTTCCGAGAAAGGCCGTGGCATACACTAGGGTCTTTTCCAACCCGCGTTTAGTTCGGTAGCTTTCCCCTCCCCAGAGGCCAGCGGATAATCCTTCTTGAGATTGCATAAGGATAAGTGCGATCAATATTATTGCTACTATACCTTGAATTATTCTCAAAATCATAATTGAGTTACGTATTTAGTAACCAGGCTAAAAATCGATAAACAAAGGAGAAAAGAAAGGTAGCTATAACTAAAGTTGCAAGTCGCGATAATTCCATAGGTGCGATACTAAAATTACCCCAGCTAAAACCAGTGAAGTAAGTAGTATTGAGAGAAAAGCCACTAACTAATCGAACAACTAGGTAAAATGTAAAAATATTTGCAAACCAAGAGAAGAAACCCAGCGTTAAGAGATTTAGTGGTAAAGTTATTAGCTTTACCAAGGGGCGGACAAGTAAGTTTGCTAGGATTAAGGCAATTGTGGCTAGAATAAGCGTTTCTGTATCTTTGATAGTAACTCCTGCATAGTATCTTTGTAGTAACCACAATGCTGCTCCCGTAATTAGAATGGTTTTCAAAATACGTTTCATTCTGGATAAGAATTTAGCACAGGTTGAAATTAGGTGCAAATGAGGAACTTTTATTTTTGTGCTAAGATAATTTGGAGATGCTTAGTGCTAGGCGTGTCCTCTACATTTCCGTTTTATTTTTGTTGGTGCTTTTTTGTGGCAGCAGACCCCTGTTTGGTGCAGAGAATTTCAGTACTTCATACAGGGTTTCTTATAATGTTTCGGAGACGGGAGAAACATCTGTAGTGCAAAAAATTTCTATAACAAACCTTACTAGGGACTTTTATGCGTCTGAGCACAAGCTTCGAGTGGGTTCGCGAGATGTTTCTGATGTTTGGGCAAGAGATTCAAGTGGTAATTTGAACCCACAAGTTTTGCAAGATGAAGGATCAACTACCATCCAAGTTCCATTTGGTGCTCCCGTTGCTGGTCGGGGGGAGACATACCAATTTGAGTTAGGTTACAAAGTAAATTCTTGTAAAAAGCAAGGAGAAATTTGGCGAGTAGATATTCCGGGAGTAATTCAAACAGACAACCTTTCTTTGTATGAATTGGTTTTGAACGTCCCGCGAAGTCTGGGGCAGTTAGCTTATGTTTCACCGGCACCAGCTCAGCAAGCTACAGATAGTAGCTATTTTCGGTTTGAATTTAATAAGAATCAGCTGACTGGTGGTGTTCGGGCTGGATTTGGCAGCTCGCAAGTTTATAGCCTGCATTTGAAATTTTACTTGGAGAACCCGTTGAGCCAAAAAGCTTATTTAGATATGCCTTTGCCTTCAGATATTTTGGGACAACAAAAAGTTGTTTACCAAAAGCTCTCTCCTGCTCCGGAGAAGATATACAGTGATGAAGATGGCAATTATTTAGCGCGTTACCTTTTTCGGGGTGGTGAGCAGCAGACAGTTGATTTTAAAGGTTTAGTGTTTTTATATCCTCTTGATCGCGAGGAAATATTTTCATCTGATTTAAAGATTGAGGATATACCTAGTGAGCTGAGAGAAAAATATACGCAGGAAAGAGAGTATTGGGAAGTTAATAACAAGGATGTAAGAAGGCGTGTGGAGGATTTAGTTGATGCAGAGGTCAGTGTGGTGCAGAACTTGGAATCTATTTATGAATATGTAGTAGCGCACCTTTCTTATGGTCAGGCTCGGCTTCCTGAGAACTTTGTACGTTTAGGTGCGGTGGCTGCCCTGACTCAGCGCAATGATGCTCTTTGTACCGAGTACGCAGACCTTTTTATTGCTTTGTCTCGAGCAGCAGGGATTCCAGCAAGATTGGTTGAGGGTTACGCTTACTCTGAAAATAAAGAGGATACACCACTGATGAAAGGTGCACTGCATGCTTGGGTAGAGGTATATGTTCCAACTTCTGATGGGGGTCAATGGATTCAAATTGATCCTACTTGGGGTTCGACTACCGGAGGGGCGGACTATTTTTATGGTTTGGATTTAGCGCACGTGGCATTTGTGCGTAAGGGTACTAGTTCCACCGAGCCTTTCCTCCTCGCTGATTATGAGAGTAGCGCGGGTGATTGGTTGGAGGTTCATTTTGGAGACTCACAGGAAACTTATACCCCACAACTCGAAACAAGGTTCGAGGTTAAGGAATATGGTTTATCAGGGCTTACTCGTTCGGGAACTTTGATAGTACAAAATATAGGTAAAGTGACAGCTTTTAATGTAAAAACTCAGTTTAATCTGGACCAAAGTACAATAGAGTTTTATGAGGATGCTGAAGATCTACAGGTTTTTGGAAATACAGTAGTTTTGGGAAACATGTTGCCCTGGTCTGGCAAAAAAGTACATTTTAGAATTAAGTCATCACCATTTCGTTTAGTGGATGATAAGTTGGAAGCTGTCACAAGCTGGAAAGATTTTTCTCTTAATGAAGAGCGGATTGTAAACAAGACCGACCTCCAATTTTTACCTGTTTGGAAGTATATATTTTCCTGGTATTCGTTGGCATTTTTGGGTGCCGGTTCTGTGTCACTTGTTGTTTTCTTGTTTGTGCATATGAGAAAGATGGATAGGCACACTTGAATTTTAATTTGGGGTAAAAATTTTATTTGTTATACTCTTTACTAGGCGTACTTACCAAAGTTTATGGGAATTCTTTATTTAGTTTCAACTCCAATTGGCAATTTGGAGGATATAACTTTGCGAGCAGTTAGGTTGCTATTCAGTGCTGATTTGGTTCTTTGCGAGGATACGCGACATACTGGTAGACTTTTGAAGTGGCTTCAAAGCAAAGAAGAAATGGAGTCCTTAGTAGATATCAAACGCCCTGAACTTCTTTCTTATACTGATTTTAGCAGAGAAAATCGGATAGATGAGGTTTTAGCACGGCTGGCAAGGGGAAAAAAAGTAGTTTTAGTTTCGAATGCGGGCACTCCCCTACTCTCTGATCCGGGGTATAAGTTAGTACAAAGAGTAATAGAACTTTCAGAGGATTTTGATGTTAATGTTGAGTCTATTCCGGGTGCTAATGCTATCCTACCTGCTTTGCAGCTTTCAGGTTTACCACCAGATAGGTTTGTCTTTTTAGGCTTTTTACCAAAAAGTTCAGGAAAAAAGAGGAAGCTGTTTGATCTGATAAAAACCCTCAATCCCGAAATTAAAACAGCAATTTGTTACGAATCTCCCCACCGGTTGTTGAAGACTCTCAAACTTTTAGAGAAAGATTTTGGTAACAAAAAGGTGGCAGTTTGCCGAGAGCTGACAAAAATGCATGAGGAAGTAGTTCGAGGTCCTGTTAGTGCAGTTCGGAAAAAACTTCAAGGTAGTAGCTTAAAGGGGGAAGTTACTTTGGTTATTCGCCTTTAGAATTCTGGTCAGTTATATTTTTAATCTTCTTTGCAATAGCAAATTCCTCATCGGTGGGGATTACGAAAATTTCAAAATCACCCAAAACTTCTTTAAGTCCGTGAGTAATCATATTACAGACAAGCTGGGAGCCTTCAGCTACTGCACCGGTTAGGACCAAGGCATCAATACCACCTAGAGCTACTGTATAGGCACCAATATATTTTTTTATTTTATACGCGTACATTTGTAAAGCTAAGCCTGCTCTCTTTTTTCTTTCTTGCTCCTCTTTCTGATCTTGACTTACTTTAAGAATGTCCCGCATATCATTTGTGAATCCGGAGATTCCTCTTAAGCCCGATTGCTTATTAAGTATGGTCTTTACTTTTTTGTGTGGTATGCCAGTTTCTTTTAAGAACAGAGGTACAAGTGGGTCCATGCTGCCAGAGCGGGTAGCCATCATTAGACCACTAGTGGGGGTGAAGCCCATGGAAGTGTCAATGGGTTTTCCGTCTTCGATAGCAGTAATGGAAGCACCAGCTCCAAGGTGAGCTGTTATTAGTTTTAAGTCTTCCAATTTTTGCCCGATTTTTTTTGCAGCTTGCTGAGCAACGTATTCATGAGATGTTCCATGAAACCCGTAGCGGTAGATTTTGTGCTCTTCTGCAAGTTCCAGCGGTAAGGCGTAGTATCGCGCGTAGTCGGGCATTTGCGTATAAAAGCTGGTATCAAAGATAGCAAATTGAGGTGCTTCTGGTAATTTCTGTTGACAGACCTTTATAACTTTTACTGCTTGCGGGTTGTGCATTGGTGCAAGGTTGCTTAATGCTTCTAGCCTCTCCATATTGGAGGTGTCAATTTGGGTAGGTTGTTTGAAAAAAAGACCTCCGTGGACTACCCGATGACCTACTTTTGAAATTGTGTGGCCAGAGTTTTTAAGTTCTTGGATGACTTTTTTGCACGTCTCTTCAAGCTTTTGAAAGTCTGGATATTCAATATCGTTGCTTTTGAGCTCTTTTAATTGTTTATCGAATAGTGTCCATCGAAGTGAGGCACTACCGACGTTAAAGACAAGAGTCATAAATTAACCTAATTATTCTAATTTCTAACTAACCTAATCAAACCCCAACGAAACAAATCCTAAATCCGAAATCCTAAACAATACCAAATGCTCCAAATCCAAATGATCAAACTCAGCTTGATTACATTATTCTGAGCGTGGTGGCCAAAGCTGTTTCGAATTTTAAGAATTAGAATTTTGAATTTGTTTAGAGTTTAGGATTTATTGTCTTTTAACGTTTGATCAGAATAATTAAAAGTAATTAGGAATAATTAGTGTAATTAGAAATTTGTTATTAATTTGCCTTTTCCTTTTCTTTCAATTCCAGCTGCATTTGCTTCGTCAGTGTCAATGTGCATGGCAAGTTTATAGTTTGCCTTAACTCTTACAAGTACATTTTCGAAAACAACACTTCGGGGGTGGTTATCAATATCGATGTTAACCAGATCGCCATCTTTTACTTCTGCTTCCAGAGCATTATTAGGGCTCATGTGAATGTGGCGCCATGGGATAATAACACCTTTTTCTAGCGTTACTTCTCCTTCTGGTCCAATTAGAGTAATACCAGGTGTACCGTCTAGTGCTAATTCATGGGTATCTCTAATTGGGGGATCAATACCCAGGCGGTAGGCATCAGTGCGGGATATTTCTATCTGCGTGTAGTCTCGAAGAGGTCCCAAAATTCGCACTTTTTCTATTTCGCTTTTTTTTGTTTTAAGGGTAACTGTTTCTTTAGCTGCAAAAGTTTTTGGTTGTGATAGTTTGTTGCGAACTGTTAATTTCTTTTCTTTGCCAAAGAGAATGTGAAAATGCTGTTTGGTTAAATGAATATGTCGAGCAGAAGTTTCAATAGGTATAATCATGGAAATATTTAATCATACAAATACAAAAATATACAGTTACTAATAGCACCTCTGCAATTTCTTTGCAAATTAATGGTTCTATGCTTCTATGAGTATATTTTAGATCAAACTCTTTCCTGTCAGCGCACTTGGTTTGCTTATGCCCATAAGTTTAAGAACTGTTGGCGCTATATCTGCTAAAATGCCACTGCGTAATTGGCGCGGTTGGAGGTCTCCGGGTGGGGCTATAATGATAAAGGGAACTCTGTTATCTGAATGGGAGGTTGATACTTTTCCTGTGATTGGATCCAGCATCTCTTCTGCGTTACCGTGGTCAGAAGTTACAATGCAAGCGCCCCCCTTTGACCTAATTATGTTTACAATGTCTTCTAGAGTCCGATCTGCTGCTTCAATCCCTTTTATAGCAGCAGAAATTATTCCCGTGTGTCCTAACATGTCAGGATTCGCCAAGTTTACCAGTAGAAATCCATAGCCATGGCGTTTTTCAGAAAATTTATTCTTTATAGTTGTAGCAATTTTTGGCGCGGACATTTCGGGTTGTTTGTCATAAGTAGAAACTGCTGGTGATGGAATTACTATTCTTTCCTCTTTGGGAAAAGGTTTTTCAATCCCACCGTTGAAATAATATGTTACATAAGCATATTTTTCGCTTTCTGCGATGTGGAACTGTGGAATTCCCTTATTGGATATGACTTGGGTTAAAGTATTTTTGATGTTGTGAGGAATAAAAGCGGAATCTGAAACTGGAATTCCTTTTTCGCATTCAACAAGGCTAACAAAGTATATATTGTCCAAAAAAATGTCGCGATCGAAATACTTAAATTCAGGAAGGACAAAGGCTTTGGTCATTTGTCGAGCACGATCCGCTCTGAAGTTGAAAAAAATAATAGAATCCCCGTTCTTTACTGTATTGTGTCCATTTTCAATTACAGTTGGAGGAATGAATTCGTCAGATTCTTCGCGTTCGTATGCATTTTCAATAGCTTCTTCGGGACTTTTTGCCTTGTGCCCTTTTCCTAAAGTAAGTGCTCGATATGCCTTTTGGGTGCGTTCCCAGCGGCGGTCGCGATCCATCGCATAGTAACGGCCGGTGATGGTTGCGATATCTCCAATGTTGTACTCTCTCATCTTCTCTTCTAGTTCTTTCAGGTAATCTTTGGCAGATTTGGGAGGGCTGTCGCGTCCGTCAGAAAAGAAGTGGATTTTTACTTTATTTTTATCTAACCCATGTTTTTTGCAAAGTTTAAGGAGGGCGTAAAGGTGTTTTATACTTGCATGGACTGTACCCCCACCAACAAGACCCATGAGGTGAACTTTTTTGTCATTTTCCTTCGCTCTTTTGCAGGCTTTTACTAGAACTGGGTTGTCAAAGAAGGTACCGTCTTCAATTGCATGGTTTATTTTGGAAACATCTTGGGTAACTACCCTTCCCGCACCAATGTTTAAGTGTCCTACTTCTGAGGTTCCAACCTCTCCTTTGGGTAGTCCTACAGCTTCTCCAGATGCCTTTAATTGAGTGTGGGGGAAGGCTGCCCACAATTGGTCAAAAAAAGGAGTTTTTGCTTGGGAAATTGCATTTCCTGGCCCTGGCGGAGCTAACCCCCAACCATCAAGAACTATAAGTGCAACTGGTTTGTATTGTTTAAGTTTCATTGTTAGGTTACTTTTAACTTAATGAGTTGGTTGAGGTATCATTAAGTTCACGTTCAATTTCGAGTAGTCGGTTGTACTTTGCAACACGCTCACCTCTTGCTGGTGCTCCAGTTTTTATGTAATTAGCATTAAGAGCTACTGCTAGATCCGCAATAAAACTGGAATTTGTCTCACCACCCCGATGTGAAACAATTACTGTAAGATTATTTTCTTTTGCTTTTTGCGCAAATTCTAATGTTTCGGTTAAAGTTCCTATTTGGTTGGGTTTAACAATTACTCCGGTTATCAGGTCTTTTTCTAAAGCATCTTCTAGTCGTTTATTGCTTGTAGTTAAAATATCATCACCAATTATTTCAACTTGTTTGGATAATGCTTTTTTTGCTTTGGACCAGTATTCTAAGTGGCTTTCGGAAAAGGGGTCCTCCAGAGAAACAATTGTAGTATGGTGTTCGATTAGATCTTTGTAGAATGTTAGGAGGCGGTCAGCATTATACTTTTGTTTCAAACCATTTAAATTGTAAAGCGAGCCTGAGCAGAAGGAGTTAGCAGCAACATCCAAAGCGATACCAGCGTTGCCTTTTTTGCTTATTGCTTCTTCAATTAATGAAAAAGCATCATGAAGGTTAATATTCTGGGGAGAAAAACCACCTTCCGTACCCACGGCTGTAGCATAGGAATGAAAATCTAAAATTTCAAAAAGTGTTTGATAAATACTAATTCCTAAATCTATCATTTCTTCAAATGTTTGGGCTTGTGGTGTAACCATGAACTCTTGGAAATCCATTTCGTTTTTAGCATGTTCTCCACCTTCAAGCATTAAGAGCATTGGTGCGGGGAGTTTCCATCCTTTTTCACTGTTGTTGTATAAAGTCCGGATATATTGGTATAGGGGCTGGTTTCGAGATTTGGCAGTAGCATTGCAAAGTGCTAAAGATACAGATAAGATTGCGTTAGCTCCCAGGTTCGATTTGTTTTCTGTCCCATCAATTTCTGTCATTTTTATGTCTAGCTTTTGTTGGTCTGCTGAGTCCCTTTTTATTAATTCTGGTGCTAAGTTTTTGTGGATTTGCTCAATGGCCTCGGCTGTGGGGATTAATGCAGCCTCTTTTGAACCGGTAGAAATTCCGGAAGGAACTTCACCAACTCCTACCGTACCATCTTCTAAGTATACGGACGTGCGTAGAGTCCATTGGCTGCGTGAATCTATGATTTTGTTGCTTTTAATTTTGGTTATTTTTGCCATGGTCTATAGTCTATAGATAAAAGATTATATTATTCAAGATGTTTGGCTTCCAACTACTTTCCTTTCTGCGTTGTATACTATTTCCCGGGTCTTTTCAATAGCATCTGGACTTACAGAAACACTAGTTATACCCCATTTTACTAGATTTTTGACCAGTTCTGGGTAAAGTGTTGGGGCCTGTCCGCAAATTGAGGAGGTTATGCCATGCGCTGCGGCTTCTTGGATAGCTTTTTGAATCATCCATTGAACAGCTTCGTTTCTCTCGTCAAAAAGGTCTGCTAGTTTAGCATTGTCTCTGTCCACGCCCAAGGTTAATTGTGTGAGATCATTAGAACCAATGGAAATCCCGTCAATACCTATCCCGATGAATTTTTCTAGCAAAATGACGTTGGAGGGTATTTCCACCATAAGCCATAATTTGAATGAGCTGTTTCGATGTAGCCCCACACCGCTCATTAGTTTCTTAACTTCTGCTAGTTCTTCAGGTGTCCTAATAAAAGGAATCATTATCCACACATTGCGATGGTTCTGTCGTGCTTTTTTAATTGCTTCTAGCTCTACTTTAAATACTTGGGAGTCCTCTATGTAACGTGCTGCACCTCGGAATCCTAGCATGGGATTTGCTTCTTCTTTTTCGTATTTCTCCCCTCCTTCAAGATTTTGATATTCATTGGTTTTTAAATCACTGGTTCTATAAACTACTGGGCGGGGATCAAAAGCCTTGGCTATTTTGGATATACCGTTGGAGATAGTCTTTGTTAATCTAGCCTCCTGACCCTTTTCTATAAGTGCGCGAGGATGCTTACCAATTTCTGCAAACATAAACTCTGCCCTTAAAAGACCGACGCCGTCAACATTTTTAGTTGCAACCTCTTCGGCTAAATCAGGCTGTCCCAAATTTACATACACATTGGTTGCAGTTTTGGTGGGAATGGCGCTTCCTTCGTCTGAAGGTTTGGTTTGTGTTTTTTCAGGTTGTTCAATTTGGGTAGGTGCAATTTCACCTTTGTATACTCTTCCCTCCTCGCCAACAACAGTTACAATTTCTTCTTCACTAAGATCTTTTGTTGCTGTTTCTGCTCCAACAATGCAGGGAATTCCTAACTCTCGAGAAACAATTGCTGCGTGAGAGGTTTTACCCCCCTTGTCAGTTACGATAGCTGCAGCCCGTTTCATTGCTGGTACAAAATCGGGGTTTGTCATTTTGGTGACAAGAATGTCTCCTCTTTTAACCTTGGCTAGTTCTTCTGCGGATTCCATTATCCTAACTTTTCCTGTGCCAATTCCCGGAGAGGCTCCAACACCTTCTACTGCAATAATTTCTTCCGAAATGCTAAGGTTCTCAACTCCCTCCGATGGTTCCTTCGTTTTAATAGTTGTTACTGGTCGTGTTTGAACAATCCAAACTTTTTCCCCTGAAAATACCCACTCAATATCTTGCGGATGCTGGTAGTGGTCTTCTATCTTTATTCCCCATTTCGCAAGTTCAATAATATGTTTGTCAGCTAGCTTTTGTTTTTCTTGCCAGGTTTTGGAGACAGGCACGTCACCCTCTGCCGTTACCTGAAATGGTTGCTTGGCAATGTTTTTTTCTTCGATCTTGAGAGTTTCTTTGTCTACTATGTAACTGTCGGGGGTGAAGGATCCTTGGACTAAACCTTCTCCAGTGCCAAAAACAGCTTCAATTGCAATTTTATCCAAATCGTTGGTCAAGGGTTCTAGTGTAAACACCACTCCTGAGGTTTCAGGTTTAACCATTTTCTGAACAGGAACAGCCAAACCCACTTTCATGTGCTCAAACCCTTTTGACTCGCGGTAAAAGATAGCGCGAGCGGTGAAAAGGGATGCCCAACATTTCTTAACTGCTTCTAGAACGTCTTTTTCGCCTTTTATGCTGAGGTAAGTTTCTTGTTGGCCGGCAAAGGAGGCATCGGGAAGATCCTCTGCCGTTGCTGAGGAACGGATAGCTACAGAACAGTCTTTGGCGCCTGATAATTCGCGGTAGGCACTGATGATTGCGCTTTTAATGTGTTTGGGTATAGGCGATGCTAAAATGTGGGTTTCAATTTCTTTTGATGCTTTTTGCAGTGCTGTAGAGTCTTCAACATCTAGATCTTTAAGTGCGGTTTCAATTTTTTGTTTGAGCCCTCCGCGATTTAGAACTTCAAAATAAGCATTGACCGTGACAGTAAAGCCGTCGGGGACCGGAACATTAATTCTTTTCAATTCACCAAGGTTGGCAGCTTTACCTCCAACTAGGTCTATATCATTTTTGGTGGTTTCGGAAAACCAAAGAATCAGTTTTTTAGATTTATTATTGTTAGGCATTTGAGCAGGTAATGTAAATTCTTTAAGACAGTTCTAAAGTGACAAAAAATACAAATTTTAAATTCCAGATTCTAAACAAGCACGAATTTTAAGGTGAATAAAATTCAGGATACAAATGCGAACTATTCTAAGTTTGTAATGTTTAGGGTCTAGGCATTTGAATTTGTTTAAGATTTAGATGCTGGAATTTAGGATTTAATAACCATGGGTTTTGGTATCACATCGTAATTCTCATTTTCTAACAACTCATAACCACCGTCGCTTTCTACTACATAGTATCCAAACCCCTGCTTCTGTTCAATAAGGTTGTAATCATTTTCTGTTTCTTTCGGCAGCCAATTTACAAGAATAAGAGGCACTTTTCCAATATTTATAGTCTCGTGATACCACCCTCCCGGTATTTTTATAGAAGCACCTGCATTAGTATGTATTATTTTTATTTCCCTTATTTTGTTAGTGGAATTTTCCTCCATTTTTTGTAGCACAAATAGCGCGTTACCCATTAGAAGCTTGTATAGTTCTTCTTCTTGTTTAAAGTGGATATGACCAAAAGTTTTGTTAAACTCTTTGCCCAACTTAAGAGCGGGGATGATTGTTAGGTCGCACCGTTCTTCCTTTCTTGAAAAAAATGGTAAGTTTCTTAGCATGTAATAGGTTCTAGAGGGGATTTTTTCTGTAGGGTTAAGTAGAACCTTCCTGATTTTTTCTGATCTGCGGGTTGAAAACTCCATTTGGATTTTAGTTTCCTGCCTCAATAAACAAATTTACCTGGCCCAGTCCAAGTTCTGGGTACTTTTCTAAGTTCTTTTTTACATCCTCGATTAGTTTTTTTAGTTTACTTTTGTTGTCAGTTTCAAACCGCAGAGAGAGTGCAGGAGTAGTATGAGAAGCTCGGATTAATGCCCAAGAATTTTTGGAAAAGAATATTCTTAGTCCATCATCTTCAAAGATGTCATAATGAGGTTTGTATATACTTTTCATATCCTGAACAATATTAAATTTGCGCTGGTCAGGACAGGGAACTTTTATTTCGGGGGTGTTAAAAGTCTTGGGAAGTTTTTTGTAAAGATGGGATAAAGGGGAATCCGTTTGTGTGGCTAGTTCAACAAGTTTAGCTGCAGCGTAGATCCCATCATCAAAACAATTGTTTTCACGGTACATAGTGTGTCCAGACAACTCACCTCCCAAAAGTATTTCCGGGTCCTTTTGCATTCTGGCTTGGAAATAGGGGTGACCGGTGCGCATCATTATGGGTACTCCTCCGGCTTTTCTAATTTCGGTTTCTAGAATCTGAGATGATTTAATATCATAAAGTATTTTCGCTCCTGGCTTTTTCTCTAGAACTTGTTTTGCTAGCAGGACTAGGGTGCGGTCGCTTTCATGGTGGTTACCCTCTTCATCAACAATTCCAAAGCGGTCTCCATCTGTATCAAAAGCTAAACCAATGTCTGCTCCTGATTTTCTTACCTTTTGTGATAGATCAAGTGTGTTTACACGAGCTTCCGGGTTAGGTGTATGGTAGGGATAGTTGCCATGGAGGTTACAGTAGAGGTTTATTACTTTTGCGCCTAAAGCGCGAAAAATACTAGGTGCATATTTAGACGCGGTACCATTTCCGCAATCAACAATAACCTTTACTTCTTTTCCTAAATTGAATTTTTGAGCTATTGTCTTAAGATAAAGTTCTTTCAGATCAGTATATTCAATTTTTCCCTCACCCTTCTTAAACTTCTTGGAGTAGCAAAGGTTTTTTATTTCTTCAATGTGATCTCCAAATACTGGGAGTCCTTCTTTGGTCATGAATTTTACACCGTTATACGCCGGGGGGTTATGGCTACCAGTTATTAAAGCACCGCCAGAAAACCCTTCTTTAAGAATAGCAGTTTGCACCACAGGACGAAGTGCTAAACCGCTGTCAATTACATTACAACCTGTAGAAAGTAATCCCTCGACGAAGTGGGCGGAAATTGAGTCTGAGGTAAAGCGGTTGTCGTGTCCAATAATAAGATTTCTTCCCGAAATATTTTGGATTATAGTTCCAAATGCTTTGCCAATAGTTTTGGCATCTTTCGGTTCAAAATCTCTATTTACAATTCCTCTTATGTCGTACTCTCTGAAAATATTTGGATTAAGCATGATTCTCTAGATACTTTATTAGTTTTGTGTTAACTTTGTCAAGTTAGTCTCGGCTCTTCTTCTCAATTGTTTAGAACTCTAACTTTTCTTGTTGGTCCTCTTCTTTTTTGTAGCGGGCACCTATATGTTTAAAAGCTTTTTCTGTTGCAATTCGCCCCTGCGAGGTTTTTTTAATAAACCCACATTGGATTAGATAGGGTTCTATCACTTCTTCAATTGTTCCTTCATCTTCAGACAAGGCGGCAGAAAGGGTCTTTATTCCAACCGGACCTCCCACAAATTTGTTGCAAATAACACTTAAGAATTTACAGTCTTCTCTTGTTAATCCGTGGTGATCTACTCCGTGAAGTGTAAGTGCCTCTTTAACTATTGGCAAGTTTATCATATTTTGCTTCTTAACTTGCGCATAGTCTCTGACCCGTTTCAACAGTCTGTTTGCAATTCGCGGGGTTCCCCTACTTCTTTTTGCAATTTCCTTGGCACTTTCTTTTTTCATATCTATTTCTAAAATTTCACAAGATCTTAGTACAATTTTAGTAAGCTCATCTTCGGTATAGAACCGAAGTCGGTGTAAGGCACCGAAGCGGTCGCGTAGAGGCGAACTCATCAGCCCAATTCGGGTAGTTGCACCAATAAGTGTGAATTTTGGTAAGTCTAATCTTACACTTCGCGCTGATGGCCCTTTTCCAATAACAATGTCCAAAGCAAAGTCTTCCATTGCGGGATAGAGGACTTCTTCTACAATTTTGCTAAGCCTGTGGATTTCGTCAATGAAGAGGATGTCGTGAGGAGATAGGTTAGTAAGAATGGCAGCAAGTTCCCCCGCGCGTTCAATTGCAGGTCCGGAAGTAATTCGAACATTTACTCCTGTTTCATTTCCTAACACCTGTGCAAGAGTAGTTTTTCCCAGACCAGGAGGACCGTAAAAGAGGATATGCTCCATGGCCTCATTTCTTTTTTGTGCTGCTTCTAAAAATACCTTAAGCTTATCCTTGAGCTTTTCTTGACCGGGAAAATCTACAAAAGTTTTGGGGCGTAGTGTTTTGTCTAGAGATTCTTCCTCTTTTTCTGACATTAAAATTATAGTATCAAAAATTAGCTAAATTTTCATACGTGTTAAGATACAATTATGAAAGTTTTAGGAATTGATCCTGGTTTGGCAAATACGGGTTGGGGTATTATTCAGCAATCAGCTGACAGCAATCAGCGTCCAGCCGGAAATGGATATTGGGAAGTGGTTGAATATGGAAATATTGCAACTGATGCAAGTAATACTACTGCAGAACGGTTAAGTACAATTTATGCAGAAATTTCACAGGTGATAAAGAAGTATGCTCCCGATATAGTAGCGGTAGAAGAGCTGTTTTTTGGTATTAATGCCAAATCTGCTCTCAAAGTAGGTGAAGCTCGTGGTGCTGTTATTTTAGCCGCAGGAGATGCTAAATTAGAAGTGAAAGAGTATACAGCTACTGAAATTAAAGTGGCATTAACAAGTTATGGGCAAGCAAACAAAGAACAGGTACAGAGGATGGTAAAAAGATTTCTTAATCTTTCTAAGGTGCCTGAGCCGGATCATGCTGCAGATGCATTGGCTTGTGCTTATTGTTATGCTGTGAGTAATGGGGATTTAAACTCTTCGTATTGTTCTGAAAAATGATTGGAAGTTTACACGGAACTGTTTCTCATAAATCTGAAAATGCGATTATTGTTTTAGTAAACGGTGTTGGTTATACCGTTGTAGTTCCGGTGAGTATTATTTCAAACTATTCTGTGGGAGAAGAAGTTGAAATCTATACATATCTCTATGTTCGAGAAGATGTGTTTGAGCTGTACGGTTTTTCAGATTTAGAGGGTATGGAAATTTTCAAGTTACTTATTTCTGTTTCTGGTGTGGGTCCTAAAACAGCTATGGGTGTTCTGTCTCAAGCTAACCCTAGCGAAATCAAAGATGCTGTTGCTAAGGCAGACAAAACAGTCTTTTCAGCAGTATCTGGGATTGGAAAAAAGACTGCCGGCCGGATTATTTTGGAACTCCAGTCTAAGATTGGAGAGTTGGAAGAATTGGATCTTAGCAAAGAACCAGAAAAAGAAGAAACAGTTGAAGCTCTCAGAAGCTTAGGGTACAAAAAGAGTGAAGCAATTGAAGCTTTGAAAGATGTTGACAGTAGCCTGACAACTGAAGAACAGCTCCAAGAGGCGTTAAAGAATTTGGGTAGGTAAGAAAGCTTGGCGAGGATAAAAGAGAGGATTCCTCTTAATTACTAGTTACCAGTTACTGATTATCGATTACCCTCTCTATATTTCTTAATTGCCTTTTTTACAGCATCTGCAGCAAGCACAGAGCAATGGGTTTTAGCTGAGGGCAAGCCTCCCAAAGCTTCAGTAACACTTTTGTTGGTTAATTCTTCTGCCTCTTTTAGAGGCTTTCCTTTTACCATTTCAGTAGCGATAGAAGATGTGGCGATAGCTGCTCCACAACCTAGTGTCTTAAATTTAATATCTTCGATATAGTCCTCTCCGTTCCTATCCCCTACTTTTATATACATTTCCATTACATCTCCGCAAACAGGATTACCCACCCGAGAAACAGCATCTGGGTTTTCAATAGTTCCCATATTTCGCGGGTTAAAGAAATGGTCCATCACTTTGTCAGAATATAAAGTTTCTATGCTCATAATTTGTTTTGACAATTATACCATTTGAAAGCAGCCGTTTGCTGCTTCATTTTCTTTATCTTTATTTTTTATCCTTTTTTAAACTTTCTGGTGACATCTCTTGCAATTTATCAATTATTGGCGGCAGTTTTTCTAGAACATAATTAACTTCCTTTTCAGTGTTGTACTTACCGAGCGAAAGCCGCAGGGAAGCATGTGCTACTTCTTGTGGGACACCCATTGCTAAAAGAACGTGTGAAGGTTCAAGCTCTCCTGAAGTACAGGCCGAGCCACTGGTACTTGCGATTCCTTCTCGGTCAAGTAGAAGAATCATTGCTTCTCCTTCTGCACCTTCAAATACAAAACTGGCAATGTGTGGTGCTCTTTTTTTTGGGTGTCCAGTTAATTTTGCGCCGGGTATTTTTTCCAGCACACCCGAAATTAGTTTTTGTCTAAGTTTTTCTACTTTTTTGCGGTTTTTCTTCCTTTCCTTTTCTGCAATCTCAATTGCTTTCCCTAGTCCTACTATATACGGCACATTTTCAGTACCTGCTCGGAGTTGATATTCCTGCGCACCTCCATGTATTTGTGGTGTTAATTTTGTCCCTTCTTTTATGTATAAGGCGCCAATCCCTTTTGGTCCGTGAAACTTATGGGCAGAAAGGCTGAGCAAATCGATTTCGAGTTTTTGAACATCAACATCAAAATATTCAATTGCCTGTACTGCATCGGTGTGGAAAATTATTTTATTGTTAGCTTTTGATTGGTTCTTGTTGATTACTTTGGAGATTTCTTTGATTGGTTCTATTGTTCCTACTTCATTGTTTACGTACATAACCGAAACAAGTACAGTTTCTTTTTTGATCAAGTTTTTGACTTGCTGAGGATTTACCAAGCCGTGCTCGTCTACGTCTAGCCAGGAAACTTCTACCTTTCCTGTTTTTTCCAAATACTTGACTGTGTCTAATACACAGTGATGTTCAATAGGAGAAACAATAAGGTGGGGCTTTGCTTTTTCATTTTTTCGGTGCTTAGAGTTTTGGGCTACGTACTCTACCACACCTTTTAAAGCAAGGTTATTTGCTTCTGTGGCGCAGGATGTGAAGATTATTTCTGAAGCCTTTTCTGCACCTAGAGCGTTAGCTACTTTTTCACGGGCTTTATCTACAGCAACCCGTGCTTCTTGGCCCCAGGAATGTAAAGAATTGGGGTTTCCGTAGATTTCTGTGAAGTATGCTTTCATTGTTTTTGAAACGCGAGGATCCACTTTGGTGGTTGCTGAATTGTCCATGTATACTTGCATAACGTATGTATTTTAACATGTTGAAGTAAGCCAATAAATAAGTCGTTGTGATTTGATTAAGCGGTAAGCGGTTTGCGGATAGCGTCTTACTAGCTTAACGGCACTGGCAATGCGTTGATTACTTTGGTAAACTAATGGTAGCTAAGCCCTGCAGTCCAGCGCCAACTACAGTTGGTCTTTAAGGCGTGGTGGCGAAGTGGAAACGCCGCGGTCTGCAAAACCGCAATGCGAGGGTTCGATTCCCTCCCGCGCCTCCAAAAGCCATCAAGTAGCATTACACTTAGTGGAAAGACAGGGGTGCGAGTCCCCGCGTACCCATATGGAGGACAGTTGCACGGTCACCTCCTGCGGCTGTTCCGGGTAGTGCTTGGCATGCTAGTGGCTTGTGCGGCCCCCTTTGTGGGCTGCCCCGGGTCTTTGACCCCGCCTGCTAACCTCGCCGAGCACTACCAAACCTTGATGGGTGTGGCTTGCTGTTTCTTTGTTATAGCATCAAGTATGGTTTTTTACCCTGAACCCAATGTGGTTCGGGGCGAATCCTGCCACTCATCTTGGTTGAATTGCGCCTGTAGCTCAGTTGGCTAGAGCGTTCCTGAGATTGAATCAGGAAGGTCGAGAGTTCAAGTCTCTCCAGGCGCTTTCTAATGGAGCTGATAGTCTTGTGCAAGTTCAATTGTACGAGAGGATTCAGCTCCTTCTTTTTTTTAATATTTAGAACTTAGGACTATAT
>CAZOPS010000013.1:0-17533 GCA_964581885.1 uncultured Candidatus Saccharibacteria bacterium
ATTCAAAGCTTAAAGAAATTGCTTCTTCTTTAAAATAGTCACCTAAAGACCAATTTCCAAGCATGAGAAAAAAAGTATGGTGAAAACCATCACCCACGTACTCAATATCATTTGTTCGAATACACTTTTGCAGACTAACTAAACGCTTGCCTGCAGGGTGATTCTCTCCAAGTAAGAAGGGAACCAGGGGATGCATACCAGCAGAAATAAAAAGAGCTGAAGGATCATCTTCTGGTACTAATGGAGCTCCAGCAATCTCAACATGACCACGAGACTCAAAAAAAGAAATATACTTTTTAATCAATCCTCGGGCTGTCACTGTGGTCTTAAGGATAACGAAAAAAGAGGGTGGTTGCAAGCTTGGGAATAAAAACACCGCCAAAATCTATCTTTTGCCTTGGTGATGAGTCAGAATATTTGAGGTAACCTTACACGCCCTTGAAGAACCTTTTCTTAGTCTTTGCTATTTCCCCTTCCAAATCTTTTAACTTCTTCTTTGCTTCTTCTTTTGCTGGACCTGATGCGGTTTCCAAATCCTTTGCCATTTTTTTAACGCTTTCGCGTGCCTCCTCAACAAGAGGGCCAGCCTTCTCTTCCAAATCTCTGCTTAACTCTTCTGTCCTTTTCTGAAGCTCCTCACCCTTTTCCTTTATCTTTTTCCGCGTTTCCCTGCCCTCATCGGGCGCAAAAAGAATGCCTAAAATAGCACCTCCGAGGGCACCAATGAAAAGACCTTTTACAAAACTCTCTCCAGAATTATTATTGCTCATTGGACACCTCCTTTCCTTCCGAAGCATTTTTACTACCAACTGATTTCAACCTCTGAAAAAGCTTAAAGCCCTCCACAATACCTGTAACTGCACTAGAAACACCAAGCACAGGTTGGGAAATAGACTCAGAAACCTCAGCTGCATTTTCCAAAATTATATTAAGCTGCTTTATTGATTTTCGAACCTCTTTGAGGACTAAAACAATATAAACCCCTACAAAAAGAAGGTTTAAAGTAAGGAGGCCAACAATAAGAACGAGCAGTGTATTAGTTTCCATAGGCAGTCTTCTTTTAGTTTAAAAGAGGGGGAGTTCTCTGTCAATGGTTTCCAGTTAATTTGCTTTACGGGCAGGTAGGGACTGGTAATTTGTAATTTATACCGCATACCGCTTACAAAAAGGCGTCACTCTGGAGCCCCAATACCAACAGGTGCTTGCCGCGTGTTCTGACTATACGCGGTCACTCTGGAGCCCCGCTCAGCGGAGTGATAGAGTCTTCTACTATTCCGTTCCCGTCAACGGTCCTTCGGCCCGCTGAGCGTGCCTTCGGGCTGAGATTCTCGCCTTTTCGGCGAGTCGCCGCGCTCAGCGTGGTCGCCGGAGAGGCGACTATCGCTCGTCATCCCGAGTTTAGCTCGGGATTCCTCACTCCAGAATGACCTCCTTTTTTTCTTATTCGCAATCATTCGCTATCCCAGTCTCCAGATTATTCTTCAACTTCTGTTACTGCAGAAGGTGTGGACTCTTGCTCGGCCGATGGAGTAGCTGAAGGAGTAGACTGCGGTGGTGGTAGCATTACATCCCGAGGGCGGTCGTAAATAAGAGTCCGCGTGACCTTGGTTTCTTTTCCAAATTCATTTACTGCAGTAAAGGTCAAAGTGTTAGGCCCGTCAGAAAGAACATAGTCAAAAGAAAAATTACCATCGTCGCTTAACAAAACTTCTTGACTATTAATGGTAAGTGTTGCTGCTGGATCCGCCTTCCCCTTCAAAGTTATTTGAGGCTCAGAAACTATCATATCTTCCCGGGGCACAGCCACCTCCAGATGGGGAGGGCCAGCAATTGAACGGTACTGCCAAAAAACATAAGCTAGAAAACCCAATACAAAAAGAGCAGATATAGAAACAATAAGCTTTTTTGGAGTTATCACAATCCTAGGCTGATTCAGGGGCCTGGTAACATCACGAATTTCCGGCTCTTCCGAAAACTCCCTATATTCCCGCCGCCAGAACGCTAACACCTCCGAGACATTAAGGCCCAAGAAATCTGCGTAATTCTTCAAAAAGCCTTTAGCATGAAGCGTATGTGCAAAAACACCATAATCGCCATTCTCCAGAGCTTTCAAAAATCGAGGGTGGATTTTAAGTTCTTCCGAAACTTCCAAAAGAGAATGCCCCCTCTTCTTACGCGTCTTTTTTAGAATCTCACCTACAGATTTCATAACAGAGTTAGATTAACACAGATTAGAAAGACGGACTTAGGCGGATAAGATAAAGTCACAACCAACAACGCCACTATCGATTGCGGAAGGTGAATCGTTTTAAAAAGTATAGAAAAATGTGCTTGCAGTACTTTCTAGAATAGCTACCCACACGTAAACACTTTTTCTCTAAGCGAACCTTATTCTAGGTAGTTACCAAACGAACGGCTTTTGAAAACGTGTGCGGCTGCCGCAGCCTTGATAGATCAAAATACCTCACTAGGGTCGGTGATCAAAAGCTCCCGAGGTTTGGAGCCATCCTTAGGACCAACTACACCCTTAGCTTCCAAAGCATCCAAGAGCCTTGCTGCTCTTGCATAACCAATAGAAAGCTTCCGCTGAAGAAGAGAAGCAGAACCACGATCGTGACGGCAAACAACTTCCACAGCATCTGGAAAAAGCTCGTCACTAAGACCCTCCAAATTCTTCTCCTCGGCCAACTTATTTCTCTCGCTAATCTTCTCTTGAGCTTCCCGAAGACTTTCCTCAAACTCGGGCTTCTCTTCTGTCTTCTCTCGCAAGAAATCCACCAAAGTCTTAATTTCCACGAGGGAAACAAAAGGTGCTTGGATTCTTTTAGGTGTAGATGCTTCTGGAGGTAGGTACAACATGTCACCTCGCCCAAGAAGTTTTTCCGCACCAGGTTGGTCAATAATTACTCGAGAATCTACTCCCGAAGTTGTATTTAAAGCTATGCGACAGGGAATATTTGCCTTGATCAGTCCTGTTAAGACATCGGTAGAAGGCCTTTGAGTAGAGAGAACTAAATGGATACCGGTTGCCCGCGCCATTTGTGCCAAGCGAACAACTGTCTTCTCAACCTCGTTTGCCGCGGCAGCCATTAAATCCGCTAGCTCATCAACTACCACCACTATTCTGGGCAAAACCTGAAATCCTGATAACTCATTATAAGAATCAATATCCTTGGCTCCCGCATCTTGAAAAAGTTTATATCTCCTTTCCATCTCTTCCACAGCCCACTCCAGAGTGGGAAGCATCTTGTCCGAATCCAAAATAACGGGAGTCAAAAGGTGGGGAATCCCTCTGTAAATTGAAAGTTCAACTCTTTTAGGATCTGCCAAAATTAACCGAACTTCCTTTGGAGTTGTTCGAAAAAGCAAAGAACCAATAAATGAATGGATAAGAACAGACTTACCACTTCCGGTAGCACCAGCTATTAATATGTGAGGCATTCTCGCTAAGTCAGCTACCTGAGAACGCCCAGAAACATTCTTTCCTAGCGCCACACTTAGCACCGAAGAGGATTTTTTCATGGCATCAGAGGTCAGCACACTCTTCAGCCCCACAGTTGCTGGCTTCTTATTTGGCACTTCAATACCCACCAAAGATTCTCCTGGGATAGGAGCTTCAATCCGCACAGACCCAGTGGAAGATGCCAAAGCCATGGCTAAATCCTTATGAAGCGTGGTTATTTTTGTAAGCTTCGTCCCAGAAGCAGCCTCCAGTGCATATTGGGTAACAGTCGGTCCTATACTCACATCCGCTACATTTGCCTTAATCCCAAAAGACTCCAGGGTATCCTCAATCTTTTGCGCCTCCTCCTTCATTTCTTCCTGATCCTTTTTGTAAGGGGGGATATCCTCTAAAATACTTAATGGGGGATACTCCCATTCTTTTTCACCCTCTGGAAGGTTAGCCACAGTCTCGTGCCGCAATGGCACTTCCTCTACATCTTCCTCTGCATCCTCAGAACCTTCCTCAACACCATAAGGAGTATAAGTAGCTTTTACAACAACCACGTCGCCCCGCTGCCCCTTCTCTCCTTCTTGCTCCTCACCTTCCTCCAATTCCTCTCCACCATCGCCTGAATAAGCTACCTCAGCAGCTTCTTCCTCGCCTTCCACAACTTCGGCCTCTAAATCATCTTGCCGACCAGTAAGCCTGCGAACCACCTTCAAAGTGCCTCTGAAAACAAAGTTCTCAAAAAACTTCCCTATCCAACTTAATACGTCACCCAAAAACACTAGGGTCTCATCTAGTGATGCATTAAAAATAACTAGGATAGAAACTAGAAGGAGGGATGTCAAAATTAAAATTGCACCAAAGGGGCCTAAAAAGGAACGAAGGTATTTCTGAATATTATATCCCAACACTCCACCACCTTGGCCCAAAAGAGCTTCCTCTTTTGCCACCGCTGGAGAAAAGAAAAAGTGGACAGTACTATCAAAAGATAGCAAAAAAAGCACCAAACCTGTAAGTACTCGGGGCTGAGCGATTTCCAATTTAAACCTACGAAATAGAATTAGGCTGGAAAGTGCAAGAATAATAGGAACTAAAAAAGCACCCCACCCAAAGACACGGTTAAGTAGCTTTTGCAAAATAGAACCAAACCCTGCAGCTTGACCAAAAAAGGAAAGGAGAGTAAGAACAGAAAGAACAAAAACCACTACCGCTGCAATAGATTGAGCAGCATCTCTCTCTAATTCAAATTTAACTTTTCGAGGGCGCCCTCTCTTTCCCATTGTGCATTAATTTAACCACAAAAGAGGGGTGGTGTGCAATTCATCCAACATAATTTTGGATCATAGAACATGGAAACATAAAACATAACAACATAGAAGCATAGAACATAAAAACATTGAAACTTAGGAGATAAGAAATAGAGAATAAGGGATAAGACCTGCCTGCCGGCAGGCGGGGATAAGGGATAAGAAATACAGTAGATATACAGTTGATAAGGGATAGCAGTACGTTGGCTGCTTCAGCTTATCAGCGAGAATCAGCTATAAATCAGCGCAAATCTGTAGCGTAACGCGGAATACGGAATGCGGTATAAATTACCAATACAAATTACAAATTTTAAATTTTAAATTTTAAATTTTAAATTACTAGTTGCTAGTTGCTAGTTGCTAGTTGCCAACTACTACACTTCCACAATTACCGGAAGTATAAAGGGTCTGCGACCAGTTTTCTGCTGAATATAATTCAAAACATTAGTACCCAACTGCTTCTTCAATTCCCTCCAACTCTCCTTCTTAGAGGGCTCAGCGCCTGTTGTGCTCCTCACAATACCCTCCAAGTCAGAAATTATTTTTTGAGACTTGCGCACATACACAAAACCCCGGGTTGCTACCTCCACAGAACCAGAGATATTTCCAGTCTTTGGATCAATAGGAACAATCAAAACAACTATTCCATCTTCAGCCAACAATTGTCGATCCCGCAAAACAACATCTCCAATATCGCCAACTCTCGTGCCATCAACTAAGATATCTCGGAAAGGAAATTCGGCTTTTTCTGGTCGTTTTCTTCCTTTTCCCTTCTTCCAATTTCCAGAAAACTCCAGATACTCACCAGCTCGCAGCTCAAAAACATTTTTTCGGGGGAAACCAATTCCTTCCGCTAACCTTGAATAAGCGCGCATATGTCGCGGCATCCCGCCAATAGGAACAAAGTATTCTGGCTGGACCAGCCCCATAAGCATTTGAATATCCAAAGCAGATCCATGCCCTGAAACGTGCATATTATCCTGAATCTTATAATAAGAAACCTCTGCTCCCCGCATAATAAGCCGATCCACTACTTTATCTACTGCTTCTTTAGACCCGGGAGGCTCCGGGTCCCCAGAAAAAATTACAGCTGCTTTTTCCTGAAGCTCAACCAAGCTATGTTCCCCACGCGCGACACGTTCCAAACTGGAACCTACCTGCCCATAACAGCCAGCTACCACATATGCTAATTTAGATTGATCAAATCGACGTGCCTGCTTAGGATGAACCAGGTTCTTCTTCTCAACCTCCAAATATCCAAGTTTTCGAGCAATTAGAGCACTCTGTTCCATTGAACGCCCCAAAAAACAAACTTTACGGCCGTGCCGCACCGCTGCCCACACTGCTTGCTGAATCCTAGAAATATTGGAAGAAACAGTAGTAAAGAAGATTTGATGTTCCGCCGCACTAATAAGCCTTTCTATTGATGCTGTTAAGACCTTCTCGGATTGCGTGTAACCTTCAGTGTTCGCTCCCAAGCAATCCGAAGCTAATAACATTGGCTTTTCCTGTTCCGCTAATTTACCTAGTTTCCGCACATCAAAAAGGCGACCATCTACCGGGGTCCAATCAAATTTATAATCAGAAACGTGAAAAACATTTCCAATTGGTGTAGAAAGTAAAAAGCCCAAAGAGTCTGGTACTGAATGGCACACGCGAAAAGGTTCAATATGAAAGCACCCCAAATCAAACGCGCCATTGTCAGGATCAATCTCAAAAAGATCTCTATCTCTCTCTATTCCCACCTCCTCCAAGGTTGTACGAGAAAATTCTAAAGCAAGCTTGGATGCATATACAGGTGCATCTAACTTAGGCAAAAGATGGGGAAGAGCACCAAAGTGGTCGTAGTGAGCATGAGTGATAATAATACCTCGAACATTAGAAAGCTTCCCCTCTTCCTCCAAATAAGAAATGTCGGGAATAGTTGCATCCACACCTGGAGTTTCAAAATCTGGAAAACCAACACCGCAATCTAAAATAACGATATCCCTCCCACACTCATAAACATACATGTTGCGAGTAACTTGCCCTGAACCACCTAAAGGTAGAAAGCGCAGCGTCTTTTTGTCAGTTTTCTTAAACCTTGGCATAACTAAAAATCATCAAAACATAGAACATAAAAGTATACAAACATTCAGAAAATTAATGCTCAAATATTTCTAGGTTCTAACGCTTAGATAAATATTCAAAACAGGCTTATCTGATCTTCATATTCATCTTCAACTTCCTCTGCCTGCAAATCCCCATTTAACAGCTCCGGAAGTTTAAGAAAATCCTTTCGCAGCTCACGATCAACATTCTTACTTCGCAAAGCTGCTGCAGGGTGGAAGAGCGGAAAAACTACAAACCTCCCTACTTTCAAGGGAACGCCATGCGCTTCAGAAATTTTTACATCTCCCAAAAAGTGTCCGGTGGCGTATCTTCCCAAAGTACATACCACCTTGGGATTTATCTCCCGTAACTGCAAATCAAGATATGGCACGCAAGCACGCAGTTCATCTGCATGTGGACTACGGTTCTTGGGAGGTCGGCACTTTATCACATTCCCAATCCACACATCTTTCCGACTAATTTGAACAGAGTGCAACAAGCTATCTAAAAGCCTTCCTGCCTTACCCACAAACGGCTTGCCCTGCCTGTCTTCGTTGTAACCAGGAGCCTCTCCAACAAACGCTACCTTTGCATTTTGAGGCCCTTCACCAGGAACTGTGTTGGTCCTTGTTCGAGCCAAGCGGCATTTTTCACATTTTTGTATTTGTCTTCGAACCTGGTCCAAAATACTAGACATCTGAAGAACACGAAATTGCTTACCATTTAGGTAAATACTGATCAATATTATCCTCGGTTATTTCAACTTTACTTACATCCTTCTCAACTATTTCTCTAGCAACTTTTCGACAAATTCCCCGAAGAGTTCTCTCTAAAGTCCTTATTCCAGCATCGTACCCAAGTGGGCGAATTATACTCGACCAAAGCTTCTCCTCAATTTGAATTTGCTTTGAATCCAAACCACACTCGTCAAGAACCCGAGGAAAAAGATAGTCACGTCCAATAACCTTCTTTTCCTCATCTGTATAGGCAGGCATTTCAATAGCCTCTAGCCGATCCAATACTGCATTAGCAATACCTCTTTTGTGATTGGCAGTGCAAATAAAAAGAACTTCAGACAAATCCAAAGGATAATCTAAGTAATGATCTTGAAACGCTGTATTTTGCTCCGGATCCAAAAGTTCCAAAAGAACGCCCATTACTTCGGTTCGTGCATCTTCAGAAATACGGTCAATCTCATCCAGAAGTAAAACCGGATTTTTACTCCCACAACGGACAAGCCCTTTCACAACTTGCCCAGGCTCTGACTGTGGAAAGGCCCGCGATCGCCCTCTAAGATGAGCAGAGCTAGCCACACCACCCATAGCAATACGAACAAACTTGCGGTCCAATGCTTCTGCAATAGAATAGGCAACAGATGTTTTACCAATACCAGGAAGACCAATGAAGCAAAGTACAGAAGCTTTAGTAGAAGCTAGAGGTCCAGTAGCCCGTTCCATCTTTCGCCCTCGCTTTTCTTGTGTCAAACTCAACACCGCTATATATTCTAAAATTCTTTCCTTTACCTTTTCCATACCGTAGTGATTCGAATCCAAAATATTTCTTGCCCTTTCTATATCCAAATTATCTTCAGTACGAGCGTCCCAAGGAACATTAGTAGCCAACTCCACATAATGGGATATTGACTCATACTCGGATGTATAGGTTCTAAACCTTGCCATCCGACGAAGACTTTCCACCATTCGTTGCAACTTGTCCTTCAAATTAGGAGGGAGCGTAGTATCCTCTACTATGTGGGCAAGTTCCTCTATTTCTGGAAAAAGAACCTCCTGGTGTAAGTTTTTATTATCTTCGGGCATAAGCTGAATCAGTAAACGTCACCCAGTAAACAGTAAGTTACCAATCAGTAACCAATATTATCTTAAGAAGATTCGGAGCTACCAACTTCTCTCCCACAATCACTTTCCCGGAAAAACATAGATGCCAGCCCAATCTCTGCAAAAAAATCTGATATCTAGTCATTAGTTTATGGGAGCTCTTGCGGATGTTCAAGGAGATTAGTTAAGCAGTTCTAACTTCTTTCGCGATGGGGTTTATCTTTAAGAGCTTTCATTGAAAGATCAATTCTACCGCGGTCATCTATATCTTTTACCCTTACTTCAACCTTATCCCCCTCACTTACCATAGTATGAGGATCCTTCACAAATCGGTGAGCCATTTCCGAAACATGCACCAAACCCTCCTGACCAGGTAGAATTTCTACAAAAGCACCAAAGTCAACCACCCGAGTAACCTTACCCTCATAAGTCTTACCAACCTCAACTTCTTCAACCAACTTTTCAATCATCTCCTTAGCTTGTTTCATACTCTCAAAACCATCAGCAGTAATGGAAACTGTACCATCGTCATCTACGTCAATCTGGGCACCAGTATCCTCAATGATTTTTCGAATTGTCTTTCCACCCGGTCCAATAACTTTCCCGATTTTCTTAGGATCGATCTGGACACTAGTAATCTGGGGCGCAAATTCCGAAAGATCTTCTCTTGGCTCGCCAATAACCTTCTCCATTTCTCCCAAAATACCCAAACGAGCGGTCCTTGCTCCCTCTAAGGCATCCTCAATAATCTCATCGGTTAAACCTTGATTTTTGACGTCCAGCTGAATAGCTGTAACCCCATCTCGTGTTCCCGTAACCTTAAAATCCATATCACCGAAAAAGTCCTCTACTCCGGCCATGTCTGTTATCACCTTGTAAGAATTATCTTCACCCTCAACTAAACCCATTGCAATTCCCGCTACCGGGGCCTTAATTGGTACACCAGCATCCATAAGCGCAAGCGTAGATCCGCAGGTTGCGGCCATAGAAGTAGACCCATTAGAAGAAAGAATTTCTGAAACCAATCGCATAGTATAGGGAAATTTTTCCTGCAATGGTAATACAGCTCTAAGTGCGCGCTCTGCTAACATACCATGCCCAATTTCTCTTCTACCGGGACCTCTAAGCGGAGCTGTTTCTCCCACTGAGAAAGGCGGAAAAGAATAATGGTGAATATAACGTTTAGTCCACTCACCAGTCATACTTTCAAATATCTGTTCCAGAGAAGGTGAACCCAAGGTAGCAACAGTAAGAGCTTGGGTTGAGCCCCGCTCAAAAAGAGCAGAGCCGTGCGTCCGGGGAAGAATTCCAACCTCTATCTCCAGGGAACGGACCTCATCAAGAGCCCGACCATCCAACCGCTTCTCATTCTTCAAAATATCTTCTCTAACTGCCTCTTTGAGAACTTGGTCCAAAATCTCAGCCATTTCACTTTTAGTAAGCCTACCCTCAAACTCTTCATACAACACTTTTCGATATCTCTCAAGCTCATCAGAATCTACCAAAGCATCTTCCAAAATATCTTCTATAAAATGCTCCCGAACGTATTCAGCTACCTCCTCTTTTGCCTTCTTTACACTTTCCTCTTCCTCGCCTATCCCCAAATCCTCAAAACTAAGTTTTTCCTTACCAACAGCCTCCCTCATTTCATGAATTAAATTAATAATTTTATCCTGTGCTGTCTTTGCAAATTCTAGCCCCTCCTCAATTTTTTTCTCAGGAACCTCTTCTGCATCTGCTTCAATCATAACCACTCTTTCCTCTGTAGCAGAAACAATCAAATCAAGTGCGCTCTGATCAATCTGACCATTAGTTGGATTCAAAATAAATTCGTCCTGGTTTTCCAAATAACCAACTCGAACTGTACCAATAGGTCCTTCCCAAGGAATATCCGAAATAGACAATGCAGCAGATGCACCTACGGCTGCAAGCAGCCCAGCATCGTTTTCCTGATCCACTGAAAGAGGTAAAACAATTATCTGCACATCATGTTGTATCCCTGAGGGAAACAACGGCCGAATAGCACGGTCAATCATCCGTGCAGTAACAGTAGCTTCATCAGAAGGCCGGCCCTCCCGCTTTACCCAACGAGAACCTTTGATAATGCCACCTGCATACAACCTCTCTACAAAATCGACCCGCAAAGGAAAATAGCTAACACCCTCACGAGGCTCATCAATAGTTGCTGTTACCAAAACCATGGTGTCTCCATATCTTGCAATAACAGCACCATTTGCGCGTTCCGCAACGCGCCCATGTTCCAGACTTAAAGCCCTTCCTCCTAATTCTATTTCTTTTTTTATAATCTCGGACATGAAAATTTGTTGGGGATTAAAGAGGCCAATAGAACCAATAGTCTCAGTAGAAATCTCCTACTGACGCCACTGATGCCATTGAACCTCTTAATCCTTACTTTCTTAACTCTAATTTCTTAACAAGAGTATTATACCGTTCTTCGTCTTCTCTTTCAAGATAGCGGAGCAGTTTCCTTCTTTTTTCAACCATCCCTAGCAAACCTCGCCTCGAATGTTCATCTTTCTTATGCTCTTTCAAGTGAGAAGAAAGCTCTTTGATCTTCTCAGTAAGAAGAGCTATCTGCACCTCAGCTGATCCAGTATCTTCACCATGGGTACTAAATTCTTCAATTATTTCTTGTTTTTTTTCCCTCTCTAAGCTCATTTCTGCTTTCAATACTACCACCAGAACATTTTCTTTGCAATTACAAAAAAGAAAAGGGAGCCTAGAACCCAGTGCAATTCTAAGCCCCTCGAAGAGGAAAACAACTAAATACGTGGTTGCCAATGTCTCTCCCCTTTTTCAAAAGGCAGCCTGCCAAAACGATCAAAGGTTACGGTATGTGCTTTTCTTAGTAATTTCGCAGTTTCTCTAATCACGTCATCCATATCTACAAGACCCTTGTCCAAAGCCTCTCCTCCTGGTACACCTTCAATCCACTCCCCAATCATAAAACCATTAGGGAAATAAGTAACGAACTAAAACTATGTGAACCAAACTACTAATAGACCCATATTGCATTAATCTCCTACAAAAAATTATCTGAATTAAATAAACTTGCCAGCAAAATAAGTGTCCTGTATTATATTGAATTAAAGGTGCGGCTTTGGCTTGGGCACTACACATAAGGAGAGAGGAATGCCTACAAGGAACGCTTTAAAGCAGCAGCATCAACAACTTAAGCGGTTGATGAGAAACCATCAACTAACGCCGGAGTGGGAGGAGCAACATGGAAGAATGCTTCTTGCGCCCGGGATCACAACTCACGACAGCATCCGAGTAGCAAAGACTTTCAAGGAGATCGTATTAGATCATAAATCAGGCCGGTACATTTACTTGGGGATGTCGGGGCTAAGCGGAAGAAGAGAAACACTCCGAAAAGTGAATGATCATATCGAGAGTTTAGAACTGCAAAAAGCCGCGGAGCTCCTAAGGGGACTACAACAAGATTTAGGACGACTTATCCAAGAGGTGACTGCTATCCGTAAAAAGGTAGAGACATAATACAACCCACAACGCGATCGCCACGAGCCGTGGTTTCAAAAATCTGGAACCACGGCTCCTCTAATTTTTCTAAAGAACATTAGAACATTCGCAAGCAAAGAATCACACCAAACAAGGTCACCTTTATCCTTATTTAACTACTAATAGCCACACAACCAACTACCGGAACAAAGGTTCTTCCTTATTATTTTCCAATCTCGCACCCACCTTCATCTCTTTTCCTCTCGAACTTTTCCCAAATAGTTTATAAAAACCATAATCCAGAAAATTAAGATTATTTTGGAAAAAAAGAAAGAACCCGACGGTTCTCGAAAGATTCGTCGGGTTCGGTTTCGGACCGCGAAGCGCGCTTCACCAGATAATTTCCCGCTCATTGCGAGGAAGGTTCCCCGAGGAAAATACGTCCAAGGGCAAATACGCTGGGTAACGGGCACAGCTTTCGAAAAAGCCGGTTAGATGCAACCACGGCAAGAAAAGGCCGCGCCTGAGAGCATGCATCAGAAGCATATCCTTGGTGCCCAACCAGCGTAACTCCCCTTCGGGTACACCCACCGTCTTCCCAAACACACCATAGTAAACTACCCCCACAGAGGGCACCCCACCAGCCGTTGGCTCAAGTGTATACACCCCAACCGTACCAACCAGATCAACTTCATGCCCCGTTTCCTCGCGAAATTCCCGAACCGCACAGCCATGCAAATCTTCCCCCGGCTCCCAATGCCCTCCAGGAAAACAAACATCCCCGCTTGGTCTTGTGAGAAAGAGAACTTCCCACTCTTCTACACGGGGCGCCCCGCGCGAAATAATAACACCACACGATACATTTGCATTTCCTTTACCCACAATCAACCTCCTTCTTAAAGTCGTATGTAGCCGCCTAATTGCAAATTAATTCTATCAGCAATCTCAAAATTTTGAAAGTTTATAAGATAGAAAGCGGAACAACATAAATGCACACCGCATGCCCCCCGAAGAGAAAGAGCCAACGTACCGGCATGTCGTTTTATAATTACGAAAAGGTACACCGTACGGCACGTGTTTTCGTAGCAATTTCAATATTAAAACTGGAGAAAGTTTTTGTTGGGGGAAAAAAAGAACCCGACGGTTCTCGAAAGAATCGTCGGGTCACGATCAACACCTGAACAGTTACTGTCGCTTCCCCGCACCACAAAGTCCCTTACCTTCCGAGGAGTCCGCACATGTTTCCTGATCCGGAAGGAAATGGCTCCGGAACGGGCCGTGTGTCTCCGAAATCACCCGCCTCTCTACCCAGGGGATCTCACCAGCAAGATACCTCCGCGACGCTTGCTGAAGAATATACTGCCTTTCACCGAAACTCTTTTCCTCTCTTCTATTCATTTCTGCCTCCTTTACTCCTCTAACACGTCTTCCATCATCTCCAACACACGCCTGCGGCCACAAAGATCTACGAACCGCAGTAAAAAAGCAACGATCTCGCGACGACCATCAATATAATTTAGTTTCCAGCTAGAGCTTCCCAGCAGGCAGGGAAAGCAGGAATGAACGGGGGGCCGCAATAGCCACTGAACCGGGCACAGACCACCCCACCATTCTACCCCCTCAATCAGTCCACGGTGGCACCATCGATGGAAACCAGTGGTGGAGTAACTCTATCAGATAGCAAATTCGCTTTTTTCGCCCCTCCGGCAATGGCTCCTCCCACATCGCAAAGCAGCACCTGCCACCGAGAATGTCGCAATCGCAAAGCTCACCACGCCTGTGAGATACAGGAAAATGGAAACCTACATCCCAAAAGTTACCGTCAATAGGCCTCACCGCAACAATAGCCGCATAAGGCCTCCCTCCATCAGTACGGAGGACCACCGTATTTCCATCCCCCGAAACTCTAAGTAGATTAGACATTTCCTACCTCCTTACCCACTCAATCTCCCTTCTCTTTCTCGATAAACTTATTATAACAGCAAAAAGGTTATTTTCAAAGTTTATAGGATATAAAAACGGGGAGCCGTTTCGAAAAACAAACTCCCCGTACGAACAATACAGGCTAGAAACCGATTCGCTCACCACCTACTTGGAGGATCAGACGGTGCCCTGGTTCTGTAAGGACAAGCAAGTTCTTCGCTCCCATCCAGGGCTCCTTGTAAACATCTTTGAGAGGGAAACCCTCTGGGGCAAAGAAAAGATACGAAACCACCTCGTCGGCCTGCATTGTGTAGAGCGCAACCGCATTGCACTCTTCAATCACAGCCCAGTCGACGCCGAGGTCATCTGTAAAAACCCTCTCACCTTCAAAGCTTTCATAGCTTTGAACGAATCCTGCTCGTTCAAGAACTAGATATGACCCGGATACCGTAACGGGGCAGGCAATGGTTACATCTTCCGGAATAGTTGGGCCTTGAGAACACCCAACCGCAATCAACGCAACAAATAGCACCACAGCAACCTTTTTCATTTTCCCTCCTGTTAAGTTAAGTGCTACACAGCTACGAGAACAAACCAATTGTACAACAATTTTGCCGGGTTTTCAATCTTATAGGATTAAGTTACCGCTCAAAACAGAGGTCGTCAAACCCCCAATATCTTAACCGACATACGACCGTTATTGAGTTATTTTGTTTGAGAAAAAAAAGTAATTATAATTATATGGAAAGGTTTATAAGTTAAAAAATGAGGTTTATCGAAATCTCGCTGGGGAAAATTAACTAAGATTAAGATAAAGTTTCTAGGTGGTAAGTCCAGCCGGGCTACCGGTCAGCCGATTGGCGAGTCCCAGCTCGTTTTTTTTGATGGAGAACCTTACTAAACAACCTTTGAGAAGTCACCGTTCAAAATTACCGGATTCACAGCTTCTAATTCGGTCTTGTAATAAGGAATGTCGGGAATTGGGTTGAGGAGAAATATTTTTTGATTTAAAACATGCGCAAATCCAATTTCCATTAAAGTATTACCCCCAATATAATTTTTAATACCATGTTTGTCTATATTAACGACCAAAACTGCGTCGCCGTCTTGCATTTGTCGCCAAAATTCCCTAATCGCATCTTCGTTGTTCTTTTGAAAAATTTTAATGCGTTCTTTCTCTTCATCGGTTTTGCCCACAAATGGTTCGACAAGATTAGTAACATACGCATCGTGGCCCATTTCAATAAGCCGATCGCGGACTTCTATCATTCTTTCCGTGTATTGCATACTGCCTATTACTCCAATTCTCATGTAGAAAGTATAACAAACACAAACTGCTTCAACAAACAAATTTATAAGTTAGGATAGTTCTTTTAAATAGTAAATCCAGCTGGTCCGCAGGCTACCCGTAGTTTCGTGCGAAGAGTAGGAAAGTTTTTGTTGGGGAAGTTGATTATACTTATAAAAGCTCTTGTAACGTAATTTCGTATTTCTTTGCTACTTCATCCCAGGAAAACTTCTCGGCTTGGGTACGGGGGATATTTCCAAAATCTGTTTCTAATGCCTGCTTTAGAGTTTGTGCATAGATTTCGGTATCCGATGGATCTTCCACAAAAAAACTGGCGCTGCCAACAATATTCCTACGCACGGAATCATCTGTAGACACAACTCCCAAACCACTCGCCAGTGCTTCTAAATAAACTATCCCAAAAGCCTCTTCCGTCTCCGGAACCAGCGTAAATAAATCACAAGCTCTGTAAAGAGCGAGCATTTCTGAATGTTCAAGCTGCAGTAATTGAAATCTATCTCCCAAGAGGTTCTCACCCAAATCGGTTACCTCGTCTCGCAAATCACCATCACCGCAAACAACTAAACTTACATCTTCCAATCGCGCAGTGGCTCGAATTGTCTCCAAAATGTGCTTACTTTCCACTAATGCTCCAACTGTTAAAATTCTTGGCTCTGCCACATCTAAAGGGTATTGATCTCCTTTCGCGCTGAAACGTTTTGTATCAACAGCATTGGGAATCACCTCCACAGGACCATCAAAAAAGCTTTTTGCCTTTTCTGCCTGCCTTTCGCTAACAGCTACAAAAAGATCCGGCTTGTGTACAAACTCTTTTTCCACATTCCAATGGCCAACAAGAACCATCTTTGCCCCGCTATAATCACAATATTTGCGAGAAATAGGAAGTTCCCAACTCCCGTTAAGCGGAAAAACAATATCTGGTTCAAACTCCATCAAATCTGAAAGAAGTTTATACGTAAACCTCCCCAGCATTTTACTCCAGTAATCTAAATCATATTCCCTTTCTTTGGTACCGGTCATATCAGCCTCGTCCCAATCCACAGGGATATCAACGGTTTTTACAGTATAAGGTTCACTAGTTGTCTCTCCTAATTGGTAAACAACAATCTCGTGTTCTTCTGCCAAACGAGTCGCCAGTTCGTTGACCCAACTCTCAATGCCCCGCTTAACCGGGCCAGAATATGCAGAAAGAAAAGCTATTCTCATAAGGAGAGTATAACATGAGGTAATTTTTTGCTAGGAAATTCTAAAAAGTTACTATAATCAAATCAACTGTTAGAATCATAAAACACTTTGTCATTTTGTTTGAATCCAATAAATTCCAAAAACCGCTCACCTCTTGGATTTATCTTAATTACGTTATCCTGCTCACGAATCAAAAAGTGATCCTCAAGAACCTTTAATATGGTAGCCAACTCGTCATTAGATATATTTCTAAAATGCCGGTTAATAAATTCTCTATTGATTGACTCGTGTTTGGAAATAAGATTTAAAACTTGTTTTGTTCTAGGCACATAAAATTTGTTCAGGTATAGAAACTCAAAAAAATTTAATCTGGTAATTAAGAAGTTTATAAAATCTTCCTTATTTTTTATTTTATCAACAGCTGCTTTTAGTAATTCTTCTTTCTCATAAAGAACTTCATTAAAATTTTCAAACTCTTTACGAATTTGTTCTAAATTTTTGTTACTCAAAGCATCTCCAAGAGACATTCTGTTTTCAGTATCAGGTGCTTGAAGCTCCACCCCAAAATGAGCGGTCCAAAGACTCTTGAGCTTTGAAAACATACTTTTAAGATCATTTCTAAATAAAAGAAGAAAAAGTATAAATACACCGGGAAAAGAGATAACGATTCTCATTAAATCCAAAAGGGAATCTATTATAAAAATCTGATTGTTATTCATGTTCAAATTACTTCAGGAAAAAGGTGCGGAGCGCCCCTTTATCAATTGATAAATTTTTGCTCCTTATTACTCTTCTCCACCGTTTTCCTCCGCACGGCGGCGCCTTTGCATATCTAAAAACGCCTTCCCATAAGGAAAGTTCCACTCTCTAAATTTTTTACAAGGAAAGTCTTTACAGTCTCGAGGACAATAGGAGATTCCGCGCTCCACAGCGCACTTACAAACCAAACACA
>CAZOPS010000014.1:0-16625 GCA_964581885.1 uncultured Candidatus Saccharibacteria bacterium
ATTGTGATCAGAATCACGAAATTGGAAATTACGCTCAGAAGCGTGAAAATAAGAGTGATGGGACCTGCCGGCAGGCAGGGATAGGAGATAGTAAATACTAGTTGCTAATTGATGCTAATTTAATACTGCGAATTAATGCGAATTGGTATGGCAAATCCATGCGAATTTAACAATAGCAAATTATTGCGAATAAGAAAAAAGGAAGTCATTCTGGAGTGAGGAATCCCGATTTATCGGGATGACGAGCGATAGAATCTACATTTCTCTAACTAGTTACTTAATTGCTAATTACTTAATCACTTTCAAACACTGGTAGTTTTCCCAAGAAAAGGTTATTCCTAAAATTTTTAATTTTTTTAGTGCCTTGTTTTAAAACAACAGCATTAGCAACAACCTCTCCCCCACTCTGTTTAATTAACTCATCCATTACATTTAAAGTTCTGCCGGTGGATACTACATCGTCTATTACCAAGACTTTTTTTCCTTTTATAAGTTCCGCATCGGGACCGTTTAGGACTAGGGTTGGTTTTTTTTCTAAGGTTTGGGGGTTAGTCATGTAGCCGTGAATCTTTTTTCGACAGACTATGTAGCGTTTATGTCCCAACTTTTTTGCTAGAGAATGTAATAAGGGAACAACTTTTACCTCAGGTCCGGCAATAATGTCAAATTCCAAGCCTTTAATTTTTTGTTGAAGAGCGCGGGCAGCAGCTTCCACTAGTTCCCCGTCGCCAAGGAGGTTGAAAGAGGCAATTTTTATGCTCGGTCCCAAAGCAACGATGGGTAGTTTGCGAGTAAGGCCGCAAAGTTTTAGAGTGTAAAAGTCCATGGTTTAAGATATTGTAGCACGCTTTTCTAGAGGTTAGCTTTAGAAAATGTCAATTTTTGTTGGTCTGGCGTCAGTTGTAGCCCAGATTCCTAAGTTGCGCAACGCGTTCTTATTTCCGGTTCCTAGTTGGTGTGTAACATGCAGAGGTGCTCCCGAGAGTTTCTTTGTTTGTTTTAGAGCTTTTTTGGCTAGTGGGTTTGTTGTTTTTCCTAGGGATAGAGCTAAAAGCGCTTCGTTTGCACTTAGGTTGGCCGAGGTTTCTCCTAGTGTTTCTTCTTTAAATTTAGTAAGGTTTTTAACAATTTCTTCTGGAATTAGATCAATCTCGTCTGGTATTTTTGCCAAGTCTTTTAGGGCATTGAGAAGAACTGCAGCTTCTGCGTGCATGAGTTGAGAGTTTTTTCCAGTTATTATCTTTCCATTTGGTAGTTTTAGAGCAGCACCGCAGTAAACGCCTTGATTACCTTTGTCCTTTTGTCCTTTTGCTTCTTCTGCTGCTTTCCGTGCTGGTTCTACTACTGTGCGGTCTATTTCTTTTAAGTTTAGTTTTACCATTAGTGTTTTCATTCTTTGGAGGGTTTCTTCTTTTTCTGTTCCTTGCAAGTAACCTTCGTGATAGCGAAAGTAATAAAAAATTATTTCCTGCTTTGCAGCTTTGCGCGCTTTTTTATCGTTTGTAATTCCTTCTTTTAGTTTGTTTATTCCCATTTCGGTTGGCGAGCTGTAGTTTAGATTATTTTTATCTGGGAACAACTGGTTTAGAATATTTTTGATTATAGGAAAAGCTTCGATGTCTCGGTTGTAATTTACAGCCCGCTTTCCGTACGTATCTAGATGGAAAGGATCAATAGCATTTTTGTCCCCCAGATCTGCGGTAGCTGCTTCGTAGGCAACGTTGACTGGGTGGTTTAGAGGTAGGTTCCAAACAGGGAATGTTTCTAGCTTTCCGTAAGTTGCTTGTTTACCTTGTTCCCTCTCATGGTACAGCTGTCCAAGACAGGTAGAGAGTTTTCCACTGTTGCCTCCGGGGCCGTTGACTACTACAATTGGTTTTCTTACTGGGATATAGGGATCTTTGCCGAATCCCTCTTTGCTAAGAATTTTTTCAACATTGTCGGGGTAATTTTTTATTTCGTGGCGGAAACAAGTTGTGTATCCTCGGTTTGATAAATGTTTTGCAAAACTTTTTGCTTCCTCCTCGCCTTCGTACCTATTTATTGCTACCAAGGGGTTGCCTAGTCCCATCTGGTCAAATTTTTCTAGTGCTCTAATTGCAAAGTTTCCGTAAGTCAAGCTAAAATCGCTGCGTAGCTTACCTCTCTGTAAGTGCTTGGCACTCACGCAGTAGATTATTTCTAAATCTTCTTTGAGTTTTTGGAGGAGGAGTATTTTTGCCTTTGGATTATATCCGGGTAGGGTCCTTGCTGCGTGGTAGTCGGCTAGCAGTTTTCCACCTACTTCTAGGTAAAGACGGCCTTCAGATTGGGCTAGCCTTTTTCGAATTGCAGCTTCTTCTGCTTTTAAGTATTTTTTAGTTGAGAAGCATTTTTTCATGTTTGTATTTTGGAAAGGGAAAAGCCCAGGCTTCCGGAGAGCCTAGGCTGATGCCCTACTCGGCAGGGTTAGGTTTTGATTATGTTGATGCCGAGCAATTTGCAAGCTTTGCGCAGTAAAGTTGTTTTGAGCGTTTCAGCCCGCAAAGTTTTTTCTGGAACAGCAATGTGTAGTGTTAACGATCTTTGTTCCAGAAACTGGCAGCCGTTTCGTCCTAGGATGAGCGCCAGGCAGTCGGCCCGCCCAGAAGCCCTTTTCGGAACGGCTATTGCATCAATACCAGTTGTTTTTAGGAATCCTCTTATTCGTTGCCCTTCGTTTAGCACTTTTCCCTCCTCTTTCTCTTGATTTTTGATAAAAAAAATTCCCCGGTCGGGGAATTTAGCAAGCCTTTCTTTTACCCAGAGGTTCCTTCAACATCTCTGGGAATACAGAATAGCAAGAGGCCTTCTACGTTGTCAAGTATAAACCCCGCGGTTTTTAGTTTCGTTGTTATTTGGGATTATGTTTATGATAGAGTTGGTAGTGTGAAGCGGGTATTAGTGTTTACAACTAATATGGGTCACAGAAGTATTGCCGAGGCGGCGCGTGCTGCTTTTGAAGATTCGGGTTGGAAAGTTAAAGTTGTTTCTTTTAAGTTTCGCGAAGCAACACTGCAATACTATCCTGCGTATAGACTATTTCCTTTTGTTAATAAAGTTGGTTTCGAGCTTACCCAAGATGGTAAATTTGAGAGTCTTTTCCGTAAAGTCTTTAAAGTCCGTAAATTGGGTGCATTAGAGAACATAATCAAGAAGTTTGAACCAGACTTAGTTCTTTCTACCTATTTTCTCTACAATCCTCCTTTAAGTAGGTTAAAAGAAAAATATCCTTTTGTTTTTTTTAATTATGTGTGTAATCCGCGTACTTATCATCCTTTGGAGCTCTCAGAAAAAGCTGATCTGAACTTGGTTTATGATTCAAAAGCAAAGCAAAGAGCTTTGGAACTTGGGGTTCTGGCAAAGAAGGTGGAGCCTGTGGGTTGGTTGGTTAGACCTCAGTTTTACGGAGTTGAGAAAAGTGAGTCTAGGACCAACCTTACTATTACAATTTGTGCGGGAAGCTTGGGAGCACAAGGCTTTGTCAAATTTCTCCCAGTTTTTACTAGGCTCAGCAGACCTGTTTACTTAAACCTTATTGCTGGAAAAAATAAGATGCTTTTTAGTATTTTTGGAAGCTATAAAAAGGCGGTTGGCGCTTTTGAGGAATTTGTGCAAAACAAGCCAGAGATAGAGGTCTATGGCTTTACCAATAAAATTCATGAATTGATGGCAAATTCAGACCTTGTAGCTGGAAAGGCTGGTCCCAACCTTCTATTTGAGTCTGTGGCTGTTGGTAAGCCGTTTATGGCTCTTTCACATATTCCTGGTCAGGAAGATGGTAATTTGGAAATTATAAAAAATAAGAAATTGGGGTGGGTTGCTGAGGACCCAGCCAGGTCTTTTGAAATATTGGAGAAAATTTTGACAGATAATAATGAGTTTGAGTTTAAGAGAGAATTTATTGAGAGGGAGCGTTCTTATAATAAGAAGTCTTTTGAAAAACTGCGGAAACTAGCTAAAACTGATTAGAAACCGTTTAAATCCCCTGTAACTAGAGCCTAGTCCAACGCGTTGCGTTAGACTAGGCTGTCCTTATGGGGTTTTACTAGATCTGTTGGTTGGGGTAGTTGAGGTAGCAATGGATTTGTGTTTATGATGCTTATAATGAGAAGAAAAATATCTTTTGCTGTTGACAGTTTTTATCATGTTTACACACGCGGTATTGACGGCCGGGAAATTTTTCCTGATGCAAGTTATTTTTCATATTTCCTTGCGCTGTTGAAGCATTGTCTGACTTACAGTTATCCTTACAGCACGCTCCGAAAGCGTTTGAAAAAAGCGGAAACAGCGCAAGAGAGACGGGATATTCTTTCCCAATTAGAAGAGAAGAGGGTGTCGCAGCCTGTTCAGTTAGTTTCCTTTTGCTTAATGCCAACCCATCCGCATTTGACATTGAAGCAAGTTGAGAGTCAGGGGATAACGAATTTTATGCATCGAGTACTAACTTCATATTCACGATATTTTAACATTCGTCAGCAGCGGAAGGGGTCTCTTTATGAATCAGTTTTTAAATCTGTAAAGGTAGAGTCTACTGAACAATTAATTCATCTCAGTCGGTATCAGCATCTTAATCCTACTGCGCTAGGCTTGGCTTCAATTGATGAGCTTAAAAGTTATCCGTGGTCGTCCCTGCTTGCGTATTTGGGGGAAAGGGAAATGCCTTTTGTGGAGGCGCCACCCGTGCTTTCCCACTTTGCCGATCCACACGACTATGCCCAATTTCTTTTGGCTGAGGTTGATGAATATGAGCCCTTGCGGCTGGAAGTTGTGGCCATAGACGACGATTTTGGATGGTTTGCGAGTTTCAGAGAGTTGAAGAAGAGAAAGAGGGAGATGCTTCGAGAAAGGTTCGAAGCTCTGGAGGTTTGAAAAGACTGTAGGAACGGCCTAGTCCAACGCGTTGCGTTAGATTATTAGGTTGGTTATTGAGGGGATGCAAGAGCGGCGACGCGGTCGTCTTGGGAAAGTCGCATTACGCGAACGCCCTGAGTAGCTCGAGATAGTTCGGATATCTCATTGGGGTTTAGTCTTATAACTTGCCCTTCTTCTGAGATTAGGAATAAATCTTCCAATTCAGGAGCAAGAATTTTGCTTTCGGTTATTTCTCCTGTTTTTTCCTTTATCCGCATAGCAATAACACCATTCCCTCCCCTACCCTGTACGGGGTATTCCGAGAGAGGTGTTTTCTTACCGTATCCTTTGTTGGTGATAGTTAGAAGTAAACCATTTTTCCTTTGTTTACCGGGTTTAACTACATTCATGCAAGAGACTTGATCGTCCCCTTTTAGGGTTATTCCTTTTACTCCCGAAGTATTTCTGCCCATTGCGCGTGCTTCCTTTTCTTGGAAGCGGATTGATTGTCCGTGCTTGGTGATGAGGATAATTTCGTTATCGCCGTTAGTTGCTTCTACATTTGCCAGCCGGTCGTTGTCTTTGATGTTAATAGCAATAATTCCGCCCCGACGAATGTTTTCAAATTCGGAAAGTTCGGTTCTTTTTACTAATCCGTTTTTGGTTGCAAAAGTTAGATATTTTGCATTAGTATTTTTCAAAAGTGGGACAATGGCTACCACTTCGTCCTGAGGAGAGACATCGAGAACATTGACAATAGCTTTGCCACGCGCTGCCCTTCCCATTTCTGGAAGTTGGAATCCGCGTACTTGGTGGACATTTCCGCTAGCAGTAAAAAAGAGGATAGTGTCTAAGGTAGAAGCAGATTTTAGGTTAATTACATAGTCGTCTTCTTTAGTTTTCATTCCGATAACACCCTTCCCGCCTCTCTTTTGGGATTTGAAGATTTGGGGTTTAACTCTTTTTACATAACCGCCTTTGGTTAGTGTTATTAAGATTTCTTCTTCCTGAGTAAGGTCTTCTTCTGCAAATTCGCCAGGTTTACCAGCATGCACTGTAGTTTTTCGTTCATCTCCGTAATCTTTTTTAAGTTTTAGAAAATCTTTCTTTGCCTGTTTCATTACTTTGACTGGTTCTTTGAGAAAGGTTTCGTGTTTATCAATTTGTTTTAGTATTTCTTCAAGCTCATTCTCAATTTTCTCCCGTTCTAGTCGAGCTAATCGTCTTAACCTCATATCAAGGATTGCTTGAGCTTGGATTTCTGTAAGCTCGAATTTTTCAACCAACTTCCCCTTTGCTTTTTCTGCACTTTCGCTGTTTCTGATAGTATCTATAACTTCGTCTAGGTGGTCAAAGGCAATTTTTAGACCAAGCAAGATGTGCTCGCGTGCGCGCGCTTTCCGAAGTAAGTAAATTGTTTTTCTTATAAATACATCTTTTCGCCACCGAAGTAGCTCCTGTAGAATCATTTTGAGAGTGAGGGTTTTTGGCTCACCCCTGATTAGGCCGACCATGTTGGTGTGGAATGCGGTTTGGAGTCGGGTGCTTTTGTAAAGTTGGTTGAGAATTTTTTGGGGGCGGGAGTTTCTTCTTGTTTCTACTACGATTCTAAGTCCATCGCGGTCAGATTCATCTCTAAGATCTGTTATATCTTCGATAATCTCGTCCCTTACTAGTCCAGCTATCTTTGCTACTAAACGAGCTTTGTTTTGTTGGTAGGGGATCTCGGTGAAGATTATTGCATTTTTTCCATTGCCAATATCTTCAATTTCTGCTCGGGCTCGATTTACTACCCTTCCCTTTCCAGTTGCATATGCTTTGATTATTTCTTCTTTGTCGTAAATCGCCCCACCAGTAGGAAAATCAGGTCCTTTTATAAATTCTGTAAGCTTCTCTACAGTTACGTCGCTGTCAATTTCAAAATCTTGGCCTAGTTCTTTTTCTTTTCCGTTAAAAGTTTTGTAGGCGTGACCACTCTCCTTTTTATCTATTTTAATGGTATCGATCATATGGCAAAGTGCATCTACCACCTCGTTTAGATTGTGCGGAGGTATGTTGGTGGCCATACCCACAGCGATTCCAGAAGCCCCATTTAGTAGAATATTAGGAAGTAGCGCTGGTAAAACCTCTGGTTCTTTGGTGGAGCCGGAGTAGTTGTCAATAAAGGGAGTAGTTTCTTTATCAATATCACGGAGAAGTTCTTGGGAAATTGGAGCTAGCCGGGTTTCGGTATAACGCATTGCAGCAGCTGAATCCCCGTCTAGAGAACCAAAGTTTCCTTGCCCATCAATTAGGGGGTATCGTAAAGAAAAATCTTGTGCCATTCTTACTAGGGCATCGTAGACTGAACTGTCACCGTGGGGGTGATATTTTTTAAGAACTTCACCTACTACAGCAGCACTTTTCTGGTAACGGTCGCCAGGACCAATTCCTTGATCGTGCATAGCGTAGATAATGCGCCGTTGAACAGGCTTTAGGCCGTCGCGAACATCAGGAAGAGCTCGAGAGACAATAACGCTTAGAGCATAGTCTAAGTACGAGCCTTCCATTTCATCCACAATGGACGAAGGCTGGATTTTTTCAGCAACCTTGTTTTTCTGTTTATTTTGATCTTTAGTGGTCATAAATTTCTAATTATTCTAATTTCTAATTAACCTAATCAAGCACCAATTTCTAATTCCCAAATTGGGTATTGGACATTGATTAGAAATTAGGTCAATTAGACTAATTAGGTTAATTTAGATGTCTAGTTCTGCCTCTTTCGCTCGGGTTTGAATAAACCTTTTTCTTGGTGCCACCTCATCTCCCATTAGTTTAGTAAAAGTATCGTCTGCTTTTTGAGCATCTTCAATGGTAACTTTTTTCAAAATACGATTTTTAGGATCCATGGTTGTTTCCCAAAGTTGGGTGGGATTCATTTCTCCTAAACCTTTGTACCTTTGGATCCGGATGTTACCTCCCCACTCTTTTTCAAGCTCTTTTCGTTCCTTTTCAGTATATACCCACTTTTCTTTCTTTCCAGAAGTCATTTTGTATAGAGGGGGGTTTGCCATATATAAATTTCCACTTTCAATAAGTTCGCGCATATAGCGGAAAAATAGTGTCAAGAGGAGAGTTTCTATATGTTTACCATCTACATCAGCATCGCACATAATAATAAGTTTTCCGTACCGCGAGCTTTTAGGGTCAAAGCTCTCTCCTACTCCGGTACCCAAAGCTACAATAAGGTTTCGTATTTCTTTATTGTTTAGTATTCGGTTTAAATTTGCTTTTTCTACGTTAAGTATTTTACCTCGGAGTGGCAAGATAGCTTGAAATTTTCGATCACGTCCCTGCTTAGCTGAGCCGCCAGCAGAATCACCCTCCACAATAAATAATTCGCACTTTTCTGGATCTGATTCTGAACAGTCTGCCAATTTACCAGGAAGAGCTGTAGATTTTAGTGCGCCCTTGCGCATGACAGTTTTTCTTGCTTTGGTGGCTGCTTTTCGTGCGCGCGCGGCAGTTACTCCTTTCTGAACAATACTTTTACCCACACTAGGGTTTTCTTCCAGGTAATCACCGAAATTTTCTCTTATGGTTTCTGAAACAAGACCGCGAATGTGACTATTTCCGAGCTTGGTCTTAGTTTGTCCTTCAAATTGAACGTTTTCTGCGTTCATCTTTATAGAAACTACTCCAGTTAGTCCGTCTCTTACATCCTGTCCCGACAAGTTTTCATCATCCTTATCTAAAAGTTCTGCTTCGCGAGCGTAGTCGTTGATAGTGCGAGTGAGGCCAGACTTTAGTCCCGTCAGGTGTGTGCCCCCACCTAGATTTTTTATATTGTTGGCAAAACAGAGGATATTTTTTGAAAAACCTTCAACCCATTGGAGAGATACTTCTATAAGAACTTCTTCTTTTTCTGCTTTGAAATAAAGAGAAGGTGTAATGGGTTTTTTGTGTTTATTGATTGACTTTACCAAGCTTTTTATTCCGCCTTCGAAGTAAAAAGTTTCTTCCCTCACTTTTCCCTTTCGCAGATCTCTTATTTTGATTGTCATTCCTGGTGTGAGATAAGCGTATTCCTTAAATTGATCGCGGAGTTTTTCGTAGGAAAATTTAATAGTATCAAACACCTTTTTGTCGGGAAGGAAAGTTACTACTGTGCCACTTCGGAGAGCGATATGTTTTGCTGTCCAAAAGTCTTGGATTGGGACATCTTTTTTATCTATTTCTTTTACCTCGGTTTTTGCTTTACCCCTTTTATATTCTTGCTTGTATACCTTTCCGTTGCGGAATACAAGTACAACCATCCATTCGGAGAGAGCATTAACAACGGAAGAACCAACACCATGCAAACCCCCAGAAATTTTGTAGGCACCCTCACTAAACTTAGCACCAGCGTGGAGCTTGGTCATTACTAGCTCTAATGCTGATTTTCCGTATTCTTCTTTTACTTCTATCGGAATTCCACCAGCATTATCCACAACTGTTACTGAGCCATCCTGGTTTAGGGTTGTTTCTATTCTCTCTCCCCTACCAGAAAGTATTTCATCAACGGAGTTGTTTACGATTTCGGTGATTAGGTGGTGAAGACCCTGCTCGCCAGTAGAGCCAATATACATTCCTGGCCTTTTTTGTACCGGATCAAGACCTTCTAGAACCTTAATTTGATCTGCTTTGTATTGATTATTACTCATTTTTTTAAAATAGTCTTTTAACTGTTATTTTTAGCAAGGACAATTAACCACCCGTAGTCTTGTGTCAGGTGGTATAGAACTTAACTTTGAATTTTTTGCTGCAACTTAAGTAAAAACTGAAATTCTAGAAATTACTACCGACTATTAATTTACAATTTAAGCTGGTATTTAGCAACTATGTTTAAATTTTTAATTTCCGAACTCTTTTCTTTTTTGGCTTTTGTTCTTCTTTTTTCTTTTCCTTTTTTTCTTTTACTTTAGATTTGCTGGTTTCCTTTTCCTGATCTTGGGTGGATTTTACCTCCTTTTCTTTCTTGTCCCAATTCTCTTTTTCAAAAAGGAGACAGCAAGGGAAGCTTCCACAGACCCCTGCGGTGCTGCTGCTATTGTTGAAGTTTGGATTTGGTGCAGCTATTTCTTCGGAAACTGGATCCTTTAGCCAAGTACTGCAGCAAAGTTTTAGCCCACATCTTCCTATTCCCCCTACTTTCTGGGCTTTTTTTCGGGGGCTTATTTGTTTTAATTGGATATTGGTTTGGAGGACACGTCGAAGTTCGGATTTTAGGTTTTTGAGCTCTCTTTTTTCGGAGCTTGAAAAGAAGAAGATGATGGTTTCTTCCTCTTGTTTAGCTCCCAAAATATTGATTTTTAGCTTGTTCTTTTTTGCTAATTCCTCGCAAATTTCCAATGCTTCTTCTTCTCTAAACACACCTTAATTGTAACATAAAATGAGGCAATTTACTATACCTTGGCAAGGTTTAGCGTTAATCACGAGCACTAAAACGTAGAACATAGGAGATAGGAGATAAGGGATAAGAAATAAGAGATAAGAGATAAGAGATAAGAAATAAGAAATAAGGGATAAGGGATAGTAAATAAGAAGAAAATATGGTCGGAACCATGAAATTACAGTCAGAACTGTGAAATTAACAGAAATTACGGCTTCGCCGTGAAATTTTTAATTGCTGATAGCTGTATTCTAGCTTGTACGCCCCTCGTAGCTTTATGCGGTGTGGGGTCTAGTCCTTGGAGGTCTCGATAGCAGTACGTCGGTTGCTTCAGTTAATCGGCGGAAATCGGCTGTAAATCAGCGTAAATCTGTAGCGTAACGCGGAATGCGGAGTGCGGTATGCGGTATAAATTACCAATCCGCCAGCTGGCGGATAAATTTTAAATTACAAGTTACGTGTTTTAATTACGGCGTAGCGAATTACGCGCCGCAGGCGCATATTTACGTAGCTTCTGAGCTACACTTTTCGTGAGGGGTCTTACCCGAACATTTGCTAATTACTAGTTGCTAGTTACTAATAATTGTTGAATATTTTCCCCCTTCCTATTTTTCTGGTTCAGGAAGAGTTAAAAGGAAGGTTTCTAGTGCTAACCGAGGAGAGACATTAGTTTTTTCAAGCAAGTTAAGGAGATCAAGCCCCTTGGTTATATTAGGTTCGATTTTATGCGCTTGATTTTCTTTTTTGAGCATTAGTTCTCTTAGAACTTCGATCCAGGTAGAAAGAATTTTTCTTGTGCTCCTCCTGTCTTTTAAAGTGGTTTTGTGTTCTTCTGTCCAGGCAAGCCGCTGGTGGTAGGGGCTTTTTAATAATATTGTGAATTCTTCTTTTAGCTCTTTTTGACTTTCCCCGTTACTTTTTTGCTTTTTTAGCTTTATTAATTTGCAGCGGGAGATAATAGTGGGGATAATATGGTGGGCATGATTGGCGGTGATAACTATTTGGCAATTGCCTGGGGGTTCTTCCAGTGTTTTCAGCAGCGCATTTTGGGCTTCTTCTGTCATGTGTTGCCCCTCTAGTATTAGTGCTTGTTTTATTTTATTTTGATGGGGTGTGTAGTGTAGCTTTTTTATTAAGTTTCGGATATTATCAATTCCAATAGTGCTGTTTTCTTTGCTAGTTTTTAGAATGTGGAGATCTGGGCTTGGTTTTATTTCCCTTTTATTTAGGAGTTCCTTAGCCTTCTCTTTTCTACTTTCGTAACTTCCGTTAAGAATAAGTTGCGCGTGCATAGAACTTTTTGGCATATTTATATTTTATCCGCTGCTTGAACCAGCTACAAGGGTCTGGTAGATTGTGGATTAGGAAACGCACGCTTTTTAGGGATATTTCTGCCCATGACTAAATTTAAAAATACAAAGAAAACTGAACAAACAGAGACTGCTTCTGCTCAAACAAAAGCAGAACCTAAGGAGGAGTCTTTAAGAAAAGTTCAGGAAGAGCCGGCGCAAGACTTACCTCAGACCCCCGAATCCCCTGTGGAGGACGATTCTTTTTCTGATTTAGAAGGTGCGCAGGGAGAATACGAGACTTTTGGAGAAGTTCTTGTTGCTGAAGGACTTATTACCGAAGCCCAAAAGGATGAGTTGCATTTAGAATCTGTAAATCTAGGAAAATCCGAAGCCGAACTGGTACAGGAAAAGGATTGGTTAACTTCAAAAGAGTTTGCAAAGGCAAAGGCAAAGTTTCTTGGTGTTCCTTTTGTTGAACTTGCTGGAAAGTCAATCCCCGCAGAAATTTTAGAATTAATACCAGAACCCACTGCTAAAAATTATGGGGTGATTCCTTTGGAAAAGAAAGCGGGAGCATTGAGGGCAGCAATGCTTGACCCCCTTGATCTTCCAGCTGTTGAACTGTTGGAACGTCGGGGTGGAATGAAAGTTGAGCCCGCTTTGGCAGAAAAGGCGGATTTAGAAGCAGCCTTAGAACGGTTTTACGGTGAGGAAAAAGTAGAAGCTGAAATTTCTGAAGCGGTAGAAGCAGCTGCTCCTAAAACTACTACCAAAATTGAAGAACGGATAAAGAAGATGGAAGATGCGGATAGGATTATTCGCGAAGCGCCAGTTTCACGAATTGTTTCTCGTTTATTAGAGTATGGGGTAAAAGCCAGAGCTTCTGATATTCATATTGAGCCTCTGGAAGAGCGTACTCGAGTGCGTTATCGAATTGACGGCGTGCTTCGGGAGCGGTTTGAACTGCCGCGGCGGATTCACTCTTCTATTGTTGCTCGGGTAAAAATTCTTTCTAGATTGCGATTGGATGAGCGGCGAGTTCCTCAAGATGGCCGGTTTAAGATTGAAGTTGGTGATATAAAGGTGGATCTTCGAGTGTCTGTGGTTCCTTCTGCCTATGGAGAAAAAGTTGTAATTCGATTTTTGGAAGAGACAGGAAATATTATGAGTTTGGAAGAATTGGGTCTTTTTGGAGTCTCCCTACGAAGGGTAAAGGAATCAATTACCCAGCCTAACGGCATTATGTTGGTAACAGGTCCTACAGGTAGTGGTAAAACTCTTACTCTTGCATCTTCTATTACCCGAATTAATGATGTAGGTATTAATATTGTTACTTTGGAAGATCCGGTTGAAATTAAATTGGAAGGTGTTACTCAGATTCAAGTAAATCGTGAGGTAGGCTTAACCTTTTCGTCGGGTTTGCGTTCTATTCTTCGTCAGGACCCAGATGTTGTGATGGTGGGAGAGATTCGGGACCAGGAGACAGCAGAATTGGCTATTCACGCAGCGTTGACTGGTCACCTTGTTTTTTCAACTTTGCACACTAATTCTGCAGCAGGAGCTCTCCCACGAATGTTAGATATGGGTGTAGAGCCTTATCTGCTTACTTCTACTGTAAATGTTGTGGTTGCGCAGCGTTTGGTTCGAACAGTTTGCAAGAAGTGTAAGAAGCCGTACCACCCGCCTAAAGAAGTGGTTGACCAGATTCGCGATTCTTTGGGAGAAAAGCTTTTTGAAGAAAATGCAAAGGATAAGGATGGAAACTATGTTCTTTGGAAAGGCGAAGGTTGTGAGCACTGTGAGGGTTCTGGGTACAAGGGTCGGACTGGTATTTTTGAGGTGTTGGCTGCTTCTGATCCTATTTCTAGATTAGTTTTGGAACGCCAGCCAACACAAGCAATAGAGGAGCAGGCAATTAAAGAAGGTATGGCTACTTTGCGCCAAGATGGTTTCCTTAAGGTTCTTCAGGGTTCTACAACACCTGAAGAGGTGCTTCGTGTTACTCGAGATGAAGATGTAGAGGAGGAAGGGAATGCTAACAAGGGTAGTTTGGAGAACACTAGCTAAGCTTGGTTAGAGGTTTGTTCTTGGCTACCTTTTGACTTCTCGTATTTTACAAGGTAAACTTTATTTAGTTATATAGAAATTACCTGCCTATGGACGAGCAATTAAAAGAACTTCTAAATACTACTATAAATGAAGGAGCTTCAGACCTCCATTTAACCGTGGATGTTCCTCCTACTATTCGAGTTGCTCGTGAACTTATCCCCCTTTCCGATTATTCATCACTTACTCCTGATGATACTGCAAGAATTGTTTTTTCTCTTTTAGATACTGATCAGCAAGAGCGTTTGAAGGTGAACAGAGAATTAGATTTTTCCTTTACTCACAGTGATGCAAGGTTTAGGGTAAATGCATATTACAGTATGGGTTCCCTCGCTGCTGCATTTCGACGAATCCCTTTGGAAATACCAGATATGGATGAGCTCCATCTTCCTGATATTTTACGGGATTTTTGTGAGCTTCCTCAAGGTTTTGTTTTGGTCACGGGACCTGCTGGCCAAGGTAAGTCAACTACTATTGCTTCTATGTTAGACAGAATTGCGCGTACTCAAGCTGTACATATTATTACTATTGAGGATCCTATTGAGTATGTCTTTGAGCATAAGAAAGCTTTGGTTAACCAGCGGGAGATGCATGAGGATACGTTGGCGTGGGACGTAGGTCTCCGCACAGTACTAAGGGAGGATCCGGATGTGGTTTTTGTTGGGGAGATGCGGGACTATGAAACCATTTCTTCAGCTGTGACTATTGCTGAAACTGGCCACCTTGTGTTTTCTACTCTTCATACTAATTCGGCAGCGCAAACTGTTAATCGAATTATTGATGTTTTTCCCGAAGAGGAACAGAAGCAGATCCAGACCCAGCTGAGTGCTACTTTGGAAGCTGTTGTTTCCCAAAGATTGGTTCCTGCTATTGGGGGTGGTTTGTATCCTGCTTGTGAGATTCTTCTTTCCAGTGCTGGAGTTAGGAACATAATTCGAGAGGGTAATACTCATCAGATAGATAACGTTATTAGCACGTCTTTGGAGCAAGGTATGGTTTCTCTTGAACGTGCTTTGGTGCGGTTAGTGAAAGAAGGAAAGGTGGAAGCAGAAGTAGCACGAAGATTTACCTTAAAGCCCCAAGAGTTTGATCGATTGTTAAGATGATTGTAGCCAATGCCAACTTTTAAGTATGTTGCAAAGGATAGTGAGGGAAACACTAAAAAGGGTTCTGTAGAAGCGAGTAACGAGGCGCGGGCGATTGCAGCAATGCAAGAAAGAGGGTTAGTACCTGTTTCTATTCGTTCCAAGAGGGAGTTTTTGGATTTAAGCTCTTTGAGAAAGAAGTTCTCGGGGGCAACTCAGAAGGAGAAAGTTGTTTTTACTCGGCAGTTAGCAACTATGGTGGGTGCTGGGCTTCCTATTACGCAAGCTTTGTCAATTTTGCGGGACCAGGCTGGAGATACAAATTTTGGAGATATTTTAGAATACATTGTGGGAGAGGTGGAAGGCGGGAAGCCGTTGTCGGAAGCAATGCGTAAGTTCCCAGATGTTTTTTCTAATACTTATACAGCTCTGGTGGAAGCTGCGGAAGCATCTGGTGCTATTAAAAAAGTGCTCTTGCGGTTAGCGGAAAATTTGGAAAAAAAGCACGAGTTGCGGCAAAAAATTAAGGGAGCACTTTTTTATCCAGCAATGGTAATGGCAGCAATGGTTGGTGTAGCTATACTGCTTTTGGTATTTGTAATCCCGCAGCTTAAGGCTATTTATACTAGTTTTGATGCCGAGCTTCCATTTGCTACTCGGTTCTTCTTGAATTTTTCGGATTTTGTTGTTAAGCGGTGGTGGTTTGTGTTAGCGCTCGTTGTGGGATCAGTATTTGGGTTTCGCTGGTTTAGAAACACAGAACGGGGGCGTTACTTGACTGATGAGCAGGTGCTAAAGGTTCCTATTTTTGGTCCTTTGATCAAACAGATGGAATTGGTGGAGATGACTAGGACCTTGTCGCTGCTACTTACTAGTGGGGTGCCAATTTTGGATTCTTTGAGTATTGTTCATAATGCAACCGAAAATGTAATATTCCGAGATGTATTGGGAGATGCGCGGGAGATAGTGAGACACGGTGAGTCTTTGGCTGCGCCTATTTCGCAATCTGAATATTTTCCTCCTCTGGTAGCGCGAATGGTTCGGGTTGGTGAGGAAAGCGGTGAGTTGGGTGAGGTTTTGCTTAAGGTAGCTGAATATTTTGAGGGTGAGGCCGAGCACACTGTGGAAAATCTAACTACAGCTTTGGAACCTCTTATTATGATTGTGTTGGGTGTAGGGGTTGGATTTATGGTTTTGTCAATTATTACACCCATATATAACTTAACCAGTCAATTCTAGAAAGAGATGATCACGGAAGAGAAAAGAGATGATCACGGAAAAGATGAGGTTTACAACGGAAAGGGTGTGTTTTTCAAATTTGTTTTATGGCTGATTTGAAGTATGGGGAATTAACGGAAAAGGTAATTGGTGCTTGTTTTCGTGTACATGGTGAGCTTGGGTTTGTCCATAAGGAGCGCGTTTACCAAAAGGCTTTAGCAATTGAGCTAAAAAATTCAGGACTCCGCTTTGAGAAAGAAAAAGGCATTGATATTTTGTATAAAGGTTCAAAAGTAGGTTCATACCGTCCTGATTTTATTATTGAAGATAAAGTAGTTTTAGAATTGAAAGCAGTGGATTTCCTACCCATGGCAATAGAAGATCAAATGTATTATTATTTGAAAGGTACGGATTACGGTGTGGGCCTTTTAATAATTTAACGGTGATAATCTCTTTGAAGGAGGTGAAATAAAAGAAATCTTGAAAAATTTAATTAAGAATGTAAGGACACAAGAAAACGGTTTTACCTTGGTAGAGCTTTTGGTGGTAATTGTAATTATTGGTATTTTGGCAACTGGTGTTTTGGCTGCTATTAATCCTATTGAGCAGATTCGCCGTGGGAGGGATACAGCTCGACAGTCT
>CAZOPS010000015.1:0-15495 GCA_964581885.1 uncultured Candidatus Saccharibacteria bacterium
CGGTAGATGAGCCTTAGCCCTGGGTAATTTTAAGAAAGGAGTTTTTGCCGTAGCGGATAAGGCAAGGTTGGGCAACCAAAGTTTTGGGTTCCCTGGTGCCCTCGTGAGAGGCAACACATTCCGCGATTTGATTTTTTTGATTGTTTGTTGGTTTAACATTTGTTTTTATTTTAAGTGTTTCTTTTTTAAAATGAAAGAGGCTGGCTCTGGCGTTGCCAGAGTCAGCCTCTGTGGGTGTGCTTCTCAGGTTCGCTTTACTTCTACTAACTCCAAAAGATCATGGAGCGTGGTGCAAGCGGATTGCCTTTCGGAAAGTGTGATCCCTGCCTTAATACGCGTGCTCAGTGCGGCTAATCCTTCCTTTGCCTGTTCGTCGAGTATCCCTTCAGACTCCAAACCTTTCGTGGCACGGGACAGTTCCTCACGGAGTAGCTGTTGGGCTCGTCCCGTTGTGCCATCTAGCGCAAGCTTGGCATTGAGTCCTCGCATCTCGGCCTCAAGCTTGTTTCGGTTCACGACAGCCATGGGGGGAAGAACTTCTTCGTTTTGTTGCGACCAGAGGAGCCTCCCAACAACGAAAACTCCTATTGCTATGTCTTCTTCCAGTGTTGGCTGTGTAGATACTGGTCGGAATTCTACAACTGGGGAGCCATCTATGAATTTAAGCCTGGCGTCCCTCCAGTTCAATCCAATTCCAATCCCCAGTGCGGCTTCCGGGTTGGAAATGATGAACGGGTACGAGCAGATATCCTGCAAGTAGTGTTCTAAGTTTCTGTAATAGTTTTTTGGAAGACCTATGCGCAGAACGCTACCGTTGCTAAGTTCTTTTTGCGTTCTAGTTTCGTGAGATCTTCGCCAAACCTCAAACCGAGCATCTGCCCACCCCGTGTCAATGCAATCGAAAACACGTGCATTTGCAGACAGTGCTACTGCCATCGGGCTTATGAACAGTAGCCGGTTAAGCTTATCTATACCATCGTTAAGTGAGCAAGCTTCGACTGAGAATTGGAACGCATTACATAGTCCTACTATTGCTGCGTCCGCTACAAAAGCACCACCGAGATTTCTTGGCGCCCATGAGGGCCGCCTTTTGTTATGGAAATCTGGGACTAACCTGTACTTTTCCATATCTGTTCTGGCAATGTTTTTTGTGCTTGCCCAGGGAACCGTTCCACAGCGTCCCACTTTGACCTTGCGGGCTTTTGCGGATTTGTGAAGAGCTTTTTCTAGTTTGTGCAGTTGGTTGAACCAACCTTGGAAACCCTCTTTGTGAAGGTTAATAGGACCTGGGTTGATTTCTACCGCAGCTGCCCCCAGCTCGTAGCCGAAGCTGTCCCCATCTGCTGTGCCTAGGATTGTGCGTTTTTCTTCGTCCGAAACTAAGGTTCCGTCTCTATGGAACAGAAATAGTTCTAACTCGGCTCCTACCCTTTCTACTCGCGGACATAGTGGTTCTTCCGGTATGTTTGCGATTGTTGAACGTGCTTGCTTATGTAACGCTTTGGCCATTCCATCTTCTCTGGACATTTTCCTCTACCCTCCTTTTCTCTTTATTTACTTAATTACTTTACCAATGCCTAGAATCAGTTCTCCTTCCCGAACTTGTTTTGTTCCAACATGGTTTACAATTATTCCTTTTGCGGGTGCTTTTATTTTTGTTTTGGATAAGTCATTTCGTAGCAGTGAACCAATAACTTGACCTTCTTCTATACTTTCTAATAAATTTACTTGTGGGAGAAACAGTCCCGATTGTGGAGTTTTTATGTTTTTCCTTTCTATTTCAACACTTTTTGTGGGCTTGGTTGGTTGATTTTTAATTAGTATTCTAAGAAGCCCCTGGGTTATTCTTTTTCTTTGTTCCTTGGTAATGTTTTCTGCAGAGGGTGTTTCGATTGCAAAGTTGTTAATACCCTCACTTGCTAATGCCGGTCCAAAAGAATTTCTGAATTTAGTCTGATCCTTCTTTTCCGGTGATAGATTCCAAATTATATTAGGACCGAATGTGTTAATGTATTCTTTTGACTTCTTTTTTGTTGTTTCATTACCCATGTTCATAAAGATTGCAATAATCGGGGCGTGTTCAGTCATTGTATGAATATCGATTACTAAATCGTGTTTCTTTGAAAGTTCTATTAGTTTGTTGAGAAGTTTGTCGGCTATTGTCTCTGGCGTAGTTTTCCCAATAATCCTGTTGAGATCTCCCGAGCTTATGGGATCTTCCCGTCTGTTGAAAATTCTTCCTAGTATATTAATTGTTGGAATAATTGTAACTTTACCCTTTAGATTATTCTCTTTTGTTTTAAGTTTTTTTATTAAATCTTGACAAATTAAGAGTCCGGTATCTTCGTCACCGTGAAGCCCGCTGAAAATAAGCACATTTGGTTTTCCAGAACCGAACTGGAAAGTCTTTATGTCCAGATTTATATTATGCTGTTTTATATTTATTGTTTTTTCTTTCATTGTTACTTATGGTGCTGGAGGTAGGATTCGAACCTACGAAGGCGAATGCCAGCAGTTTTACAGACTGCTCCATTTGGCCACTTTGGTACTCCAGCTAGGTTTATAAAAAAACCGCCCTCTTTATAAGGACGGTTCGCAAACTACGAAACGTGGTACCACCTTAATTTCTTTTATTGCTTGCATGAAAAATCCCCGCGGTCACAGCGGGGAACAGAAGCAATAAAAGCTTATTGTTTGCATGCTCTGTTTCTAGTGTGACACATGTTAGCGCTTTTACGGGCGCACCCGGTTCAACTTACTACATAGTGTTCTTCGGTTGGACACCGCGTCGTGAAACATACATTGTTCACGGCTCAGAAAGGGTATTTCGTCCTCTTTATGCGTCAAGCTTTCAGCAGCCGCTTGATCTCTGTTGTCACTAAAGATTTCTAGTTAGCCTTTCGTTAACGGCTTTAGTTCAATTGTAGTTGTGATTTTAAATGGTTGCTATTTGTTTGTCAAGTATTATAGAAAGAGGTGGGGCGCTGCGTGTAGCAACGTCCCACCTAACAGTTGGTGCGATCTAGAACTTAGCACCGAGTAGGTCACCGTACGCTTTGAACGCTTTGTTAACCTGCCGAATCGAGGCCTCACCGTTAACGTAGGCCAAAAAGGCCTCTGCTGCTTTGTCAAAAGCTTGACGCCTTTTTGAGTTGGGTGAAAGCCTCGCCTGATAGACGACGATTCCTAGGAACCGCGCACCCAGTCCGTACAGTGTTACTTCGTGCGTTTGTGTCTTGTTCATGGTTTCTCCTTTTTTACTTATTCGACCGCTCTACCCTCCTTCGCGGAAGGTCAGGAGCTTGCCCGTGGGGCTCCGCCTCGTGCTCGGCCCACCGTTTTATTCTTATCTCAATGGGTTTTTTGGTATAAAGAAACCCTAAGAGGTTCTGTGATCCAATACGTGCGATCACAGTTCCCCTTAGGGCTGGTTGGCGGGCATGCCAGGGGTGGGATTCGAACCCACGTAGGCCTGAGGCCAGCGGTTTTACAGACCGCCCCCTTTGAACCACTCGGGTACCCTGGCATGGTTGCTAGAACGTGTGAATCAGTTTGTGTATCATAAGGTTTGCTGCGAGAAGAATTACGGCAAACCAGTGTTTCTTTTTCACTTTTTCCTTGCCTAGTTTGGCGAGAGCAATAGCTTGAACGACTGGGATACTGCACAGCGCTGCCAACCAGTAACATGTGTCTACAGTTCCCAAACGAGCGGAAGCTTGATTTCCTTCTAAGAAAGCCCAGAAACCAATGCCATTGCTAATAGCTCCTACGAAGCACATTGATAGCATCGTGGTAAAGCTTGGCACTTTGAAGCTTTTTCGTAGGAGAACGAATATGGTGATTCCGATTACCGTTACAACTTCTACGACAAGTGTCATTGCCCACGCATCGTATTTCCACTTGTCTGGAGCAGCTGACGAGAATCCTTGCGTTACCGCGGCAGTTATTCCCAGAGCTAATCCTAGGAGCGTGAGGTTACGTTCCCTTTTTGTGTTTTCGGTGTTGCGCCTTGCAATGAAAACTGCGAGAACAGCTACAGCGACTGTGATTACTGACCCTACATTTGGTTGCTTGTTGCTGAGCAGGAATGCCCAGGCTAAGGCAAAGATGGGCCAGAGGTAGTTGAGAATTACAGTCCATGTTCCTCCGGACTCTTTCACAGATTGAAAGTAAGTGATTGAGTAGAGTAGTGGCCAGATCAGGCCGATTCCTGTCAATGTAAGATAGTCTCCTGCCTTAAAACTGCTGAACATGCTCCAACTCGTGTTGACTTGGGCTGTTATTAGTAGCGCAACAGCCGGCGCTGCAAACAGGTTTACCCAGAAAGTAGTTAAGTCTCCCGGCATATTTCCTTGCTTAGCTAAGGTTGGTACAAGTCCCCAGGTTAGAATTACAAGGATTGCAGGGATTACATAGTTATCTGAGTTAGCCATATTTTCGTAGTAAAATACAAGCCCTATTGCTAGAAGCGTAACTACCGTGATAGTGACAGTTATTGTGTACTTATAACCACTCTCCCCATCCGATTGTTTGGTGCTCATTTCCGTCTCCTTTCTCTTTTGAGACTAGTCCTCGCGTGCTTCGACGTGGAGGAACTTACCTTTACCGTATCTTATGATACAAGATCCTTTGATCTCAGTGTAAGAGTCGGTAATCCGGGTGTTCTTTTCGCCTTGTTTCCAAACCGCGCGTTGTTCACATAAGCGATCGGCTTGGCTTTTGGAACGCGTCGATTCCGATTGTGAGAGAATGTCCCGAACCCGCATTCCTTCAGGTGGTATTGTGAAGGTTGGAATTTCTTTTACGTCTCCTTCGGCGTTCCCACGTACACGCTTCGCGTCAGCTTGGATAGCTTCGGCTGTTTCCTTGCCATGGACGATCTTGGTCACCTCGTAGGCCAGACGAATCTGAGCTTCGCGCGGGTCTTCAAGTATATCATCGATTTCTTCCATGGGGAGGAAGGTGTAAAGCGGGAGCATCTGTTCCACCAGCTCATCCGGTAAACTTCGCAAGTACTGGTAGAACTCCCAAGGCGGTGTCATTTCCGGATCAAGCCAGATGGTGCCCTTTTCGCTTTTTCCCATCTTCTGCCCACCGGATGTGGTAAGTAGGGGGAAAGTGAGCGCGAACACTTCTTTGCCCTTCGTCCGTCTGACCAGGTCAATGCCCTGGAGGATGTTGCCCCATTGGTCCTTTCCTCCTACCTGAATGCGACAGTCGTACTGCTCAAAAAGCCAGAGGAAGTCCCAGGCTTGCAGTACGGGATAAAGGAATTCAGTGAGCGTTAGCCCCGCACTTTCGTCGGCTAGACGCTTGGCGAAGGTCTCCATCTTTACCATCTCTTTGACTGAGAATGCTCTTGCCACCTTCATCATGAAGTCTTGGAGGAAGGTGAAGCCGCTCAACCATTCGTAGTTGTTAACCATCATTGCTGGAATTTCGATTGCGGGATCCTTGTGAAAGTAGAGCAGTCCCATATCTTCCACTTGGGCTCGGATTTTGGCAGCGTTAGCAGCTACTGTTTCCGGAGCAAGTTCTTTCCGCATTTCCTGCTTGCCGCTAGGGTCGCCGATCAGTCCTGTTCCCCCACCGACAAGGTAAATTGCGCGGTGACCTGCGCGCTGAAGGCGGCTCATGGTCATAATTACTAGGAGGTTTCCCAGTTGCAGGCTTTCCGCTGTGGGATCAAAGCCGCAGTAGAAGGTTGCACCTGGTTCCCGTAATAGTGCTTCCACACCAGCCTCATTGGAAGTCTGGTGTACAGCCCCCCGTCTTTTGAGTTCTTGGTAGACGTTCATAGATTGTCACTCCTTTCAATTGAGTATACTTGGCTGGGGCAAGTACCTTATTACAATGTTAAGGTACTTTTGAATATGAGGCAAGAAGTTCTCTCTTTCTTGTTGGTTGTATTTTAAATAAGTGGTTAGGTTATGTCAAGGCCTATTTTTTTATTTTATATATCTAGTGGTTTTGTTTTTGGTGTGTCTATCAATTTGGACAACTTAGATTGTTTGCGTTAATCAAGGGTTTTCTTTCGTAGTTAAAACATTTAAGAAATTTTTACTCCTAGAAATATTATTATGGGTGTATTAAGTTCTAAGGACTTAACATGGCTTAATACCTATTTAATATTGTTATAGTGTTGTTCCGATTTTATGGAGATACTTATCTTATTTAAATACTTTGTAGTTAATCCCCATTGCCTCTTTGGCTATTTTTAGGGTTTCTGCGGCTTCTTTTCGTGCTTTTTTCGTACCTTCGGTTAAGATTTTTTCAATAAGCTCCGGTTGATTTTCGTATTTTTTCCGCCGCGTGCGGATTGGCTCTAAAAATTCGTTTATTGCCCGGGCAAGTTTTTCCTTTACTTTTACATCTCCCACCTTACCCTTCTTGTAGCGATCTTTCAGGTCTTTTACCTCTTTTTTGTTGGGGTTAAAAACGTCATGGTAGATAAAAACAGGATTTCCCTCTACTTTGCCTGGATCTGTAGGATGGATACGATTGGGATCTGTGTACATACTCATCACCTTTTCTTTTACTATTTCTGGTTCATCGGAAAGGTAGATACAGTTGTCTAGAGACTTACTCATCTTTGCATTACCATCAAGCCCAACTAAGGTAGGTACCTCACCGATTAGTGGTTCTGGTTCAGGAAATGTTTCGCCGTATAAGTTGTTGAAGCGCCTTGCAATTTCCCGGGTTATTTCTACGTGAGACTGCTGGTCTTTTCCTACTGGTACTAGATTGGCGCGGACCATTAGTATGTCTGCAGCTTGAAGCACGGGGTAGGTAAGTAGGCCTAAAGAGGGTTTTTCAATGTGTAAATCTTTCATCACTTCTTTTAGTGTTGGTATTCGTTGACACCGCGGTACACTAACTAGCATTGAAAAAAGTAGGGATAGATAAGTAACTTCGGGAACTTGAGATTGAACATGAATTGTTGACTTTTCTGGATCAATTCCTACTGCTAGGTAGTCCAAAACCATTTCATGGATGTTTTGGGAAAGTTTTTCTAAGTTTTCTTTTTCGGGGGCGGTTGTCAGTGTGTGGAGATCTGCAATTATGAAAAAGCATTCATACTCATTCTGTAATCGCACCCGGTTTTTAAGCGAGCCTACGTAGTGGCCAAGGTGTAATTTTCCTGTTGGCCTATCTCCTGTTAGTATTCTTTTTTTGTTATTCATAATGACCTTCTTTTTGATTATACACTAATAAGTAAGTGAAGATAAGAATGGGAAAGGAACAAAAAAACCGTCCCTTGTTATAAGGACGGTTCGTGAAATTAACGAAACGTGTTGCCACCTTATTTTTATTCAACTATTACTAGTTGAACCTTACTACCGACTTTATCCTGGTTTTATTCAAAGGACAACATCGGTTTGCTACATGGTTACGGGTAGCGGCCGGAGAAGGCTACTTAGGTTTACCTGTTTGCCTTTCAGCTTGTCCTCGACGAATTGCGGTCGAGACGGAAGAGGCCCATTCTCCTCTCCATAGCTTTTCACCCGACGTGCCTATAAGTACACCATAATTAGCAGAAATTGTCAAGATCCTTAGAAGGTTTCTAGCACTTTTTTATCTAGCTTACTGCCTTAATTTTTTCTTGGTTGTAACCGATTGGGGGTTGGAGGATGTTATCCGCGGGAAGGGATGTAGCGTGGACAACTTTTTCTCCAAAACGTTGGTTTAGCTTATCTACAGCTTTGGTTAAATCTTGCCAGTTGTTTTGGAACATGTGTTGGGGAGTGTTTTCATCTTCGGTGAGGTTGGAAACTTGTACTCCTACTAACCGGATATTTTCAAAACCCTTAAAATTTTTATAAAGTTTGAGACAGGTACTAAATATTTTCCGTGCATCCTGTGTATAATGTGAAATTGTTTTTTGTCTGCTTTGGGTTTTAAAATCCAGATTCCTTAGTTGTAAGGTAATTGTTTTTCCTGAAATATTGTTTTTGCGCATTCTTTTGGCTGTCCTTTCTGCAAGGCGAAACAGGACTGGCTTTGCTGCTTCAAAGGTTGAAACTTCTTTGGGTAGAGTAAAAGAATGACTAATTGATTTTTCTTTTTCTCTTTCCCAGTAAGGTACAACAGGGCTGTTGTCAACTCCTTGACCAAATAGTTTTAGAGTTTGCGCAGACGAACCAAACACAGCCTTTAAATTTTCTAGAGGATAGTTACCGAGTTCAGCAAGAGATCTTATCCCCATAGTTTTCAATTTAGCAGCAGTTTTAGATCCGATACCACAAATGTCTACTGGAGAGGTTTTTTTAAGTAGGGGAAGGATCCCCTCTTTTTCTAGAATATAAATCCCATTAGGTTTTACTTTTTGACAAGCTAATTTTGCAAAAGTTTTGTTGGGGGCAATTCCAATGGATGCGGTGATATATTTTCCAAGCTTTTGCCGCAGTTTCTTTTTCATTTGTCGGGCTAGGTGAAGCTCTCCGCCAAATCTTTCCGCTGTATTTGTTATGTCCAGGAAGGCCTCATCAATGGAGAATATTTCTAGAGTAGGTGAAAACTCGCGCATAATTTGGAGCCAAGTTCGGGTGCACTTTTGGTAAGTTCTCATATTGCCTGGTACAAACTTTATACTGGGGCAAAGCTTTTTTGCTTTCCAAGTAGGCATTCCCGATTTGATACCAAAAGGTTTTGCTTCGCGAGAAGCTGCTGCTACTACTGTTCTGGTACCGGGTTTTCCCGAAACTCCAATTGGTTTTCCTCGCAGGTGGGGTTGTTGCTGTTGCTCTACTGAGGCAAAATAGGAGTCCATATCTAAATGTAAAGTTTTTTGCTCTTTCCTCTGACAGTTCATTAATTATATTTTACGAAAAATCCTTTCTAGAATCGATAGCCCTCTTTCCCCATAAAACCGCCCTTAACAGACCTCTGAGGTATAGAACCCTGTGGGATGGGGCTAGAAAAGGTTGGGGTAAAAGGAATTCGGACAAGACCTATTTTTCCTTGTGAGGAGGGCGTCAACAGACCTCTGAGGTCTAGGAAGCCTAGGAAGGGTGTTGGAATGGGGCGGTGCTATTTGTTAGTATTGGGCGTAGATTATGGGAGTACGGTTTGATTCTGCCCAATTTGGGAGCGTAACAATTGATGATAAGCAATATAAAGATGTTTTAGTGGTTGGCGAGGAAATTGTTCCTCGCAATTTGGATCTATTACACAAGCGTTATGGTACAGGACACAAAATTGCTCCCGAGGAGCTAGACAAGTTGCTCCAGAAGGAACCAGGCTTTGTGGTTATTGGTAGTGGGCAGTCGGGGTTGTTACGTATACCGGATGAAGTTAAGGAAAAGATAAAAATGGGGGGAGCTGAATTAATTACAGAGATAACTCCCAAAGCTATTGAAACCTTCAATGCTTTAAAGAATGAAGGTGAGCAGGTGAATGCGCTTATACATGTTACTTGCTAGCTTGTTAAATTTAAAGTGTGGTTTTAAGGAAAGTAAGTGTTTTGTTGTCGTTTATGTCGCGGACTACTATCAGCTCCAAGTTCCTTCCCTCTTTTTGGTATATCCAAGCTTGACCCCCGCTAGGCTGGAAGGTTTTTACACCTTCCCAGTTTCTATTTTCCAACTCTTTGTTGTAGAAGTTTGTAACTTCTTCAACTGGTTTGCCTGTCTCTAAGATTAGATGAATGCGCTGTTGATCTTGGCTTCGATTTTCCGTAGCCTGCTTTAACTGACAGTAGTTGGGAATAGGTATATCTTGGGGCCAATTGGATGGCAGTTCGGATTGGGTTCCAAATATAGCTCCCCCGGGTTCTTGCGCAAATTGTGGGAGAACATTGCCTTCTTCTTTAAAAACCCAGAGTCCCCCCATTATGAAGATAGAGCTAAGAAGGGTCAGAACTGCCCCAATTTTGATAGGTTTGGGAATTTTGATAATCATTTCAATTTTAATCTTAACAGAGGAAAGTGGGTTATAACAACGAGTTTTCAAGCTGATAGATTGCTTAAGGTGTGGTATACTGCTGATAGCGAAGATAAGCCGCTATCGTCTAACGGTTTAGGACGTCAGGTTCTCAACCTGGAAATCGGGGTTCGATTCCCCGTAGCGGTACCACCAAGTTTCTGAAAAATAAATTTGTTAGAATTTTAGAATTATTGGATTAAAAATTAGGTTAATAGTGGGGTGTTGATAATTTAATCTGCTGTTTTCGCTGTTTTTATAGGTACTAACTTCAGATTAATTAGCTTTTCATTGTTAATGTGTTCCGCGTTTGACAATTTTGATGCGGTGTGTTAATTTTATCCACTGCCAAGCAATTGGCTACTTAGAGGAGTTATCTTTTTTATCCGGAAGTTCTCTCTCTTCCACTGTGAATTAATAATTATAATCTGTCTTACAAAGTAGCGCTAATTGTTCCCGTTTCTCAGAATAGTAAACTTCCCCAAAAGGGGCAGAATAATTTTGTGATAAGTGGGTGCAAGTATTGGTTATATTTTTATATTAAGGAGGTACAGTTAGCAATGAACAAAGAACAGAAAAAAATTTTAACCCCGGAGGGGTATAATAATTTAAAAGAAGAGCATGAGGAATTGACTCAGAAACGAAGGAAGGAAATAGCTGAGAAAATTCGCGAAGCTCGTGAACAAGGTGACCTTTCGGAAAACGCTGCTTATAAGGCAGCTAAGGAGGAGCAAATGTTTGTTGAGCGTCGCATTGATGAGCTTGAAGCTATTTTGAGGCAGGCTAAAGTTGTTGAGCGGGGTGAGGCTTGTGATAAAGTTGACCTAGGGTGTAAGGTAAGGGTACATTTGGAAGGGCAAGTCCATGAATTCTTCATTGTAGGTGCGGAGGAGGCAGATCCTGTTGAAGGTAAGATTTCTTACGAGTCTCCTCTTGGTCAGGCATTAATGGGAAGAACACCTGGAGAGCGGGTTGAGGTAGAAACTCCCGGCGGTAATATTGTTTATGTTGTAAAGGGTATTGAATGATAGATTCAGAAAATACTTACTACTTGACCCAGGAGGGGGTGGAAAAATTCAAGGAGAAATTGGAACATCTCGAGGAAGATGTTATGGGAGATGTGCGAAATGAATTAAAGGTTGCTCAGGAGGAAGAGCCGGACCCCACCGAGAATCCGGGCCTTCGAGATGCTGTCAGTCGCCAGCAGCAGGTAGAAGAAGAGATTGAAAAGTTAAAAAATATTCTTAATAATTATGAAGTGATTGAGGGGGGATCTGGTGACAACGTTGAGTTAGGATCGGTTGTTGAGGTGGAGGTTGATGGTGAGAAGGATAAGTTCCAGATTGTTGGACCACTGGAGGCAGATCCTGTTAATGGTAAGATTTCTTATGAGTCGCCAGTAGGGAAAGCTCTTCTGGGTGCTAAACCTGGCGAGGAGGTTGAAGCTGGAGGTTCTATAGTTAAAGCTACTTATAAAGTCTTGTCTGTTGATTAACCATGTCTAATAACTATTTTGTAGATTTGAATTACGACAAATCGAAGCTCACAGAAAGTGAGCAAGGAGTTCTAGATAAATTGGTAGCAGCTGCGAAGATAATTGGAGACTTGTATGCGAAACAAGAAAATAATAACCACCCCGGAGCAAACTTTTATCCTCACGATGCTAGTAAGGAAGAGATTGAAGCAGCTGCAGAAAATGACCCCAAAATTTTAAGCCCTTATACTATAGTGGAAAGAGACGAGGCCGGTAATTTGGTAGCAATTCCCTATCACCAGAAATACAGCGAGGGGATGAAGAAAATAGCCTCTCTTTTAGAAGATGCGTCGGAAATTTCTGAGGATAAAGAGTTTACAGAGTTTTTGATATTGCGCGCTCAGTCTTTCCGAGACGATAGTTGGGGTAAAAGCGAAGATAAGTGGTTGGAGTTAAACGGACACAAAATCGATGTTGTTATTGGCCCTATCGAACCTTATCTTGATGACCTCTTTTCTGTTAAGTGCGCTTTTCAAGCAAACATTCGGGTAACAAGTGATGATTCCAAGTTTAATCCCCAAGATTATTTAAGAGTTATTCGTAATCTTTATTCCTCTTGCGCAGAGCCTTCAGAGGAAGAGCGAAGACCGGTTAAAGTTCGGGTGGATGATGTAGTAGCGCTTGCTGGTTGGCATGCTAAGCTCCGTCCTGTGGGAAGTAACTTACCTAATGACCCGGAGAAAGTGAAAAAATACGGTACAAAAATTATTATCTATACAGACAATATTCGTTATCGGGAGGGGAAGATAACTATTGGGGCTTTGGAGAGATTGTTTCCAGAGGAGATAGTTGAAGATCATTCTCGAGAAAATCTTTTGGATAATGCAATTCGAGGAACAATGCTCCACGAAATTACAGAAGCTATTGTAAAGTATCCGGGAACAGTAAGTAGATTAGGTGAGATGTATACTCCTGTAAAAGAGTTGCACGCAACGATTGTTGGTCTAAGAGGTTGTACTTTCCATGTTTTGAAGGGGATTTTAACTCAAAAAGACTTTAAGGAACTTCTTATGATCTTAATTTCTTGGCTTTTTGAGAGTTGGGTCCGGCGTGAAAGTAGCAGAGGTATTCGAGCTTATCTTCGGGGGTATATGGTTGCTTTTAACTTCTTCCGCGAGCAAGGTGCTTTGGAGGTAGATGACGGTACCATTAAACCTGATTTTGAAAAACTTTTCTTGGCGGTAGATATCTTGGCGGGATTGCTTTCTCATCTTATGTCGGAAGGAACACAAAAAGAAGCAGAAGAACTTTTTGCAAAATATGAGGACTACCAAATTATGAATCAATTTGACCCCAGACTTTCGGATCTACAGCAAGAGCTTTAAGCGTTGTCTCTCCCCTTTGCTTAGTGTTATACTAAGTCTATGCCGCAGCCAATTGAAGAACTTAAAAGTGTTCGGATAGAAAAACTAGAGCAATTAAAAGAGCTGGGAATTGATCCATATCCAGCTAGTTGGGAATATTTTGATTCCAGAATGCTCAATCGAGCGTTAGCTGGGGAAGAATTGGGTACTAAGGTGGTAGCAGTGGGCAGGATTCGCGCTACACGGGGGCACGGGGGTATTGTCTTTGCTGATATTTATGATGAAAGTGGAAAAATCCAGCTTTGCTTTAGAGAAGATGAATTTGATCCTGAAGGTCCTTGGGAGTTTGATAAATTAAACCTTTTAGATTTAGGCGATTTTGTGGGGGTACGGGGTGAGCTTTTTAGGACTGAGGCTGGTGAGCTAACAATTTTAGTAGAGGATCTAAAGCTCCTTTCCAAAACTATCCGTCCCCTTCCTTCTGAGTGGTATGGTCTCAAAGATAAAGAGGAGCGCTACCGTAAAAGATATCTGGACCTTATTATGAATCCTGAGGTTCGGGAAGTTTTTCGAAAACGAACAAAGATTCTTAAACTGCTCCGTAAGTATTTGGATAATCATGGGTTTATGGAAGTGGAAACACCAATTCTCCAGCCTCTTTATGGTGGTGCTTCTGCACGACCTTTTGTAACGTACTTGGAGGCTTTGGACACAGATTTTTATCTTCGAATTTCAGATGAGCTTTACTTGAAAAGATTAATTGTAGGTGGGTTTGAGAAAGTGTATGAGGTTTCTAAAGATTTTCGAAATGAGGGCATTGATCGGCAACACAGCCCGGAATTTACCCAAATCGAATTTTATTGGGCATATGCGGACTACGAGGACCTGATGGATTTTACAGAGAAAATGCTTTGTTCTCTGATTGAAAAAGTTTGCGGTTCTTTAGAAGTGGAATTTGGAGAAACAATACTTGATTTTTCCCAGCCTTGGCCCCGAGTAACTTACCGCGATTTAGTTTTAGAGCGTACCGGTATTGATATAGACAAGGTAAAGACAGAGAGAGATCTTCTTAGTAGGATTAGAGAAGAGGGTTTGACAGTTGATCTGAAAGGTGCTGTTGGCTACGGTGCTGTTCTTGATTCTCTGTATAAAGAGTACTGCCGTCCGGAATTGATCCAACCCACTTTTTTGATTGACCATCCGGCGGAACTTATGCCTCTTGCAAAGAGGAAACCAAATGACCCGTCCAAGATCCAAAGTATCCAGTTATTGGTTTCGGGATACGAGTTGGTAAAAGCTTACAGCGAGCTTAATGATCCTCAGGACCAGAAGGAACGTTGGGAAGAGCAGGAAGGGTTGGCAGCAAAAGGTCTAGAAGAACACGAGGCTTTGGATGAGGATTATATTGAAGCTTTGGAATACGGTATGCCTCCCACAGCTGGCTGGGGATTGGGAATTGACAGGTTAACTGCAGTTCTTACTAATCAGCACTCTATCCGTGATGTTATTTTCTTCCCCCTCATGCGCCCTGCAAAGTAATTCATTTGTTTTCTGGGGTGAATCTTATAGGAAAAGCTGCTATACTTTCTAGTAAGGTGTGTGGACTCTTGTTGGAAAAGGAGGTTGAAAATGTCCACGCAGGAAGATTTGGGTCAGGGTAAAGCTTTTTGTACTGCTCTAAGGGTTTCTTGTGTCTTGTCGTTTTTAGGTGGGGTCTTACTGTTGGGAATTACGTTTGTAGGTGCGCTTACTAGTGGTTACTGGGTTGCTGCTTTTCGAGATACGGATTGGGGTTGGGAATTTGTTGCAATTTCACTAGTGTGTAACTCTCTTTGGGGTATTTTCAGTGTAATTGCTTCTGTCGTTAGTGCTTTAGCTACTTGTTGGTTTAGGCGGTACCACTCGCTTTCGTTCTTTTGGAAAGCTGTTGCGATTTTACCGGTGCTGAATGTCGGATTTGCGGTGTTTTTGTACTTTGGTGGGTTCTTAATGGTACTTTTGGCTATGCTTGCTATTTTGGCTTTGTTACCTGTTCTTCTTCTGCTTTTTGTGGTTAAGTTGTAGTGCTAAGCTCGGCCACGCGATAAATTCCGGTTAACCTTGCACACCTCTAGGAGGAAAGCCTTTTAGGGGTGTTTTTTCTTTGCTAAAATGTTTTTATATTAAAATGATTACCAAAGCACAAGCTTTAGAAATTCTAGAAGAAAACATTAAGAATGAAAATCTTCGCAAGCACCATTATGCAGTGGCGGCTGCAATGAGAGCGCTTCATGATTATTTTGAGGAGGAGGGGGAAGCTTGCGCTGACCCGGTTGAAGCGAATAGTACTGAGCCTGTCGAAGTATGGGAAATTGTCGGTCTTCTCCACGATGCAGATTATGAGGAAACTAAAGATGATCCAAAGCGGCATGCGGAAGTTATCGCAAAACAATTGGAGGAGGAGGGAGTAGATAAAGATATTATTCACGCTATTCGCGCGCACAATTATGAACATCTTGACGCTCAGCCGCAAAGTAAAATGGATTGGTCTTTGGTAGCTTGCGATGATCTCACGGGCCTTATTGTTGCCGTTGCGCTAGTCCATCCCGATAAATTGGGAAGTGTTTCGGTAGAATCTGTGATGAAGAAGTTTGATTCCCCCTCCTTTGCCGCTGGTGCCGACCGGGAAAGGATTAGGCTTTGCGAAGAAAAACTCGACATCCCCCTTGAAGAGTTTGTTGGCATTGTCCTTTCTGC
>CAZOPS010000016.1:0-15145 GCA_964581885.1 uncultured Candidatus Saccharibacteria bacterium
GTTAATTTTGTAGTGGCGGCAATGCATTGTTCGGATGTGAATGTGCCACATGCTGGCTATGCCCATACATGGTATGACGGTTATCAAGGTAAGGTGGGGTTTACAGTTTATCCTAACGGTTCTACACAACCTCAGGAAGGGGACATACTTGTATTTACCGGGGGGCCTGACGGGTTTGGACATGTTGGTATTATAATTGATGTGAGCGGGGGCAGTGTTAGATATGCGCATGCAAACACCTCCACAAGAATAGGTACCAAGGCACTTGTTAATGGTAAGATAGAAGCACCGTCTGGGTATGAAATACCAGGATTTATTCGGGTATTAAAGTAGTAGGGTAAGATTAGATTAATTATGAAAAATTTTGTGGTGAAAAATAAAAACATTTTTTTGGTAATGGGACTGATTGCAATTCTTGCTTTGTTACTCTTTGTTTTAAGACAGGTAACGGAGCTTCCTCCTGCAGATATTGTTTCAGTTTCTCCCGTTCCTGGGGCAGAGGAAGTTCCTTTGGAGCTTACGGCACGAGTGGTGTTTGATCGCGAAGTTACAAGGGAGGAAGTGGCTGTTTCTGTGGAGCCTTTCGTTTCTTTTGAATTGGAGTCGCCTCTAGAAAGGAAAAGTATAATTATAAAATTCCAAGAAGACTTGAATCCAGACACAACCTATGTTGTAACCGTAACCGGTTCCCGTATATATAGATATTCTTGGCAATTTAAGACAAAGGAAGTTGAAATTCCCCAAAGCGAGGTTGAAGGCAGAGGAGATCCCGAATTTAGCGAGGCGGAACAGCGTTATTATGAGGAAAACCCTCTTTTAAGAATCACACCTGTTTTAACTCAGGACTATAAAATTGTGCGTACAGGTAAGAAGGAAGCTAAGATTTATCTATATGCAGAGGACAAAGATTATGCAAGAGAGCAGGTTTTTCAATGGTTTGCGGAAAACAAAGTTGACCCAGAAGATATAAATATTGAATGGGTTGAATAATTTTAGTGGTTGCCCCGGTAGTTCATATATTGCTTAGCAGTTTCTAGAACCTGTTTTAACCACCAGTCTGTATTGTTCCACTTTCGCAACACGTTTAATTTTTGTGTCCAAGATAAGTCTCGGTGCCAGCCCAAGCGTTGAAGTTCCGCAGCCATTACCTTCATTGCGGTTTCCGGTTCCCAAAGGTCAAACGGTTCCCCTAAACCGTGTTTGTTCAGGTGAAGAATAGCTGTTCCTGCTAGGAGCTGAGAAAGGCCTAATGCTCCGCCTCCACAGCTTCCTTTTATTCCTTGTACACCGTAAGAATCAGGAATGTATTGTGGAGAAAAGGAGTCCGGGTTGTTGCGGATATCATGTCTTTTCCAAATTTCGTTCAGGGTTCTAAGTGCATTTCGCTGTCCTTCAGTGTTTAGGGCGGGATGCTTACGATATTCTTCCCAGGCAATACACGTGCCACAGTTGGCACCCATTCCTGTTTCCCCTTGGGTTAATGCTAGATAGATAAAGCGGTCTCCTGCACCCTCTCCCCACAGGGAATCAGCCCAGTCTTCAACCTGTGCAGCAAGTGCTTCCGGGTTGGGTATGGTGTCTGGACCCTCAGCGTAACTGCTGGGCGGTGCTGACTCTTCCAAGTAGTCGTCGAAACTCTTCATTATTGTTGGTAAGTAGACTCCGCCCCAGCTAGGAGGAATGGCATATCCAAGACCAGTGTTCATAGTTTCGGCAGCCAGGACTTGGCCGTTTTCTGCAGTTTCTGTATTGGCGCCGAGTACACGGTCGCTTACGTCTTTTCCCATGACCAGCTCCTCAGCTGTCTTTGCCCAGCCCGCAAGGTGCGTATATTCTACTTCTTTTCCAATTTTTTCATTCCCCACATCTACTTGTACATTGGGGTCAGAGTGATCTAGTTCTAGTCTTCCCCAAAGGTTTTCTGGGGAAGTGGTAAGGGTTGCTGTTCCGGAGTCCGCTACAGCCTGTGGGGGGATTAGACTAAGAAAGAAATTCAGTTTTAGGGGCCAGTATTCATCGAGGTCACATTCTCTAATTTCAGCATTCATCTCAATACTTTCAGTGTGGCTAAGATGTGCGGTATGGGTAACAACAGGTCCGTCAATATTGGTATCTATTCTGGTATCTGAATTTTCTTTGGTTACATTTATATCTGTAAATTGGCTCCGTACCTCCACATTACCACCAAACCAAACGCAATCTTCGTCGTATTGGGGTGCGCTGCGTCCGTCTCGAGGGCAACTTTGTACTTGTGGGCAGGTGATTGTTCCTAGCACATCTCCTATTTCGCTGTAGCTTTCTGCTTGGGTGAGGAGAGCGTAATAGGTTGGTTCGGGAGGGGCATCTTTTGTGGCTACGGGATAAGTTTGTTGTGAATCTAGGCTTGCATTTGTGTTTGTATTAAGTTGTGCTGAGCTTAGGGCTTTTGTTTCGTTTATAGCTTCTGTAGCTGATTGCCCTGGTTTTCGTGCTATCCAAGCCCAGAGGCCTGCATCTAAAACGTCATTGTACATAGCTTTGGAAAGTCCCCAAGGGCCGCGAACGCCGCCGTGTATTTCTGGATTGCCTTGGTCGTCAGTATCATCGTCTTCTGGTGTGCGGTTATTGCCACAGTATTTGAGCCTTACTGCATAGTGTTTATAATTTTTAAACATTGCTGGCAGCCAGTTTGCAATTTCAGCAGCATCCTCAGGAGGTGCTAAGCGAAGCAGCGGACCCTCCACAAAATCGTGCTTTTCTAAGTCTTGCGGCCCGTTAATTATATCGGGAGCAGGACCGTCTCCGTCAGGGTCACCGTATGGGAAGTATCCCACTAGCCTTTCTAGTTCTCCCTCTATAGGGAAAGTTAGATCTTCTAGAGTCATGGTCCCGTCGTAGCTATAAGTAGTGACGACATTGAAGTTGTCTAGCCACTGTTCAGCTTCTTCTCTTGTGGTAAATGTTCTTGACCACTCCTTAGTTCTTTTTAAGTCACTTTTGTAGCAACCAATGTAGTCGCGGTGGCAGTCCCCAGCGTATTCGCACTCCGGTGTCATGTATTGTTCCACTGAACAGCATGTGCCGCTGTTTTCTATTTTGCAATCTTCTTCTCGCCAGCCGTCGCTGGGACGGGAAAGCTGCTGTGAACACTCGCTGATTGGTGCACAAAATCCTCCTGATGCACTGCAAGATTCTCCGGTTGGTTGTTGCGGGTGGGTATCTCCTGTTTCTGGTAAAAGACAACAAACATCTCCAGCATAGGAGGCGCAATCGCCCCAGCTTTTTGAAGGTGCGATCGGCTCTCCATTGCGATTTTGGCACTCGCTGGAGTGCAGGCAAGCAGTGTTTTCGGTTTCTAAGTCAGCACAATTCTCAATATTGCTTAGATCACAACAAACATAGCCTTGGTTTGAATCGCAGTCAGACCAGGTTTGGGAAGTTTCAGGGTCTTTGGGTGGGTTTGGAAGAGAGTTACCCGAGGGGCAACCGTTTGAGGGGACACAAAGCCCTCCTAATGCCTCGCAAGTGCAGCCCCCGCATTCAGTGGACCAGTATTGGACAAGACTGCATTGAGCATCTCCAAGACAGCCTGCGCCCTCCCGGCATTGAGAATCAACTGCGGGGGTGACAGCTGTATAAACACCGCGTTCAAAATCATATCGGCAAGGTTGCGTAGCCGCAGCCCTGTTCATGCAGGCGTAAACCGGATCGTAGGAGCATTGAGCATAAGCTTGTTTTGGAAAGGAGAGAAACACTACGGCTGTAATTGAGGCCAGGATCAAAACACGTTTCATAAATGTCTAGTGTCTAGTATAGCAAAAAGCGGTTGAAACAGTGCAAGGTTTCATTATGGCTTTGGAAGTTCAAATTGAAGAAGGTCAATAGGTTTACCACCTTGGCTTATCATTTTGCCTAGTAGATCAAGGATAAGCCAACTGGTTACGATTATAAGCAGGCCCAATATGGCGTAGGTAATTGTGTTTTTCGCGCTCTCTACTGCTTCCTCATCTCCACTGGAGGTTAGGTATTTGAAACCCCCAATTAAAAGATAAACAAAAGCAACTATACCCCCCGCATAAAAGAGAGCGCTTATAAGACGATGAAAAACCCACTCTAAACCAGACAGTTTTGCATAGGAAGAAGGATCTTCCCAGCTATCCGGCTTTTCAGGTCCTCCAGGAAGCCCATTATCAGCATACACTGTAGTAATAATAAGTCTTGTAATTTGTGTTTTTAAGGCTTTCCACATAAGTATAATTCCCCTAACTGTATTAGAAACTGCGGGGTTCTAGTTGTTGGGTAGGTTTTACTTACCAATTTGATGTTCTGCTGATGGGAGATTAATTCCAGAGACAATCTGGATTCCAAATACTTGCTCAAGTATGATTGCTATAGCGTAAGTTGAGACTACAATTACCAAACCAACAAGCGCTGCTGTTATTCTCTTTTGTGCAGCTTGTGCTGCTTCTTTGTCTCCGCCAGAAGTCATGTATTGAATACCTCCCAAAATCACCATCAAGAGAACAATAATTCCAGCAATAACTAGAGAAATCTGAACTGCAGTACTTAGGATTTGTCCTAAGTTGGTGTAGGGAGCTACTTCTTCCTCCCTAAGAGGACTTATGTCCTGCGCATACACTACTTTTGTGAAAAGCGTGTTTAATTTTTTGAGAATCATCTGCTACTTATTCACCTCCTTTCAAGGTAACCAGTAATGTGTGTTAGCTAATAATAAGGGTTGTCGACTAGAAAAGATTATCATATTTTGGAAAGTGTTGTACAGTTATAAGCGTCTTCCCAGTGTTTACTACGGGCGCGGTAGTGTAATGCCACTTACAATGCTCACGCCAAATACTTCTTCTATTATACTAATGACTGCGAATGAAGAGATGATTATAACTAAACCAATGAACGCATTTGAAATTACTTTTTGTGCTTTTTCCATACGTTCCTCATCACCTTGTCCTGTTATGTATAGAAAACCTCCGTATATGAGATAGATAAGTACAACTAATCCTGCGATAATGATGAGTGTAGACACAGCAGTGTTCATCAACTGACCTAGATCACTAAAAGGCCACCCACCGTCCAAGTGTTCCTCAATATTGCCGCCAGATATAGCAGCGTAACTTGTTTTTGCAAATATATTCTTAAAAATCATTTGTTACTTTTTCTATACTGTTGGCCACTGAATTTGCAAGATATTTATTCCAAACACAGTTTCAATAATTTTTATGATAGGGAAGCTAGCTGCTAAAATTATAAGTCCAATTAAAGCGTTGGTCATTGTCTTTTGTGCCTGTTCAACCAGTTCTTCATTTCCTGCAGCGGTGATAAATCTTACAGCTCCATAAATTAGGTAAATTAATACCATTATGCCTGTAACAATGTAGGCAAGTTGCCAGAAAGTTCCGATATAGTTGGAAAGTGCCGTAATACCCTCTACAGAAACCATAGGATTGTGGATTGAGCCGCTTCCACCTCCACTCGCGCTTCCGCAGGCGTCTGGATCGTAGCGCCAGCCAGCGCTACCCTGGCAGTAGTAATTTTCAGGCTCCCCAAGAGTAAGGGCACCGCACTCTCCCTCGGTATGGCACGCATACCAGCCATCACTTTCGCGCTGTCTTCCTACACACTCATTACTGTCGCAACTCGGCTTCCAAGTGTAGGCATAGGTATCCTTAGTGAACAGTATGGAAACGCTTATAAGAATTGTTAATGCTAAAAATATTTTTTTCATACTTTTTATAGTTACTAGTTACTGGTCTCTAATCTCTTCCTCGTTATGGTCCTAAACTTTCCCAGGGAGGGGAAAGAATAGGTGTGCCAATAACACTGCCAATAATAGCTGCAATAGTTGTAGCTAACACTACTATTAACATTCCAATTAAAGCATTACTTATTGCTTTTTGTGCACTTTCAATTCTTTCCTCATTTCCCGCAGCTGTAACCCAGGTAATAGCGCCGTAAAGGAAGTATCCAAGCATGGCAATTCCGGCAATCATGGTTGCAGCTCCAATTAAGTTTGAAACTAATAGATTTAGACCCCCGCCGCTCGGTTCGTAACCCACAGCTTCGTTCACTATTTCAAATGTGATTTGTGGTATATACACCATTTATGTTATGGAATTATAGAATCAAAAACATCTCAAAGAGCGCTTCTCGCTTATGGAATTGTGCTACCAGCGCCTGGAAATGTTGGTTTTAAAATGTTCTCAAAGCCAAGTACATTGCCCAAAATTTGGGTAATGATTATAGCTGCAACTACAATAACAAGACCGATCACAGCATTGCTAATTGTTTTTTGTGCTTTTTCAACCCGTTCCTCATTGCCAGCCGCAGTTATCCAGGAAAAACCACCATAAATCAGGTAGCCGAGAAGCGCGATGCCCGCAATATAGGTGGCGAAGGATATTACGTTATTAAGTACTTCTCCCAAACCCACTCCGGGAAGGTAAGTTTGGAATTTTGGAAGAGGGTGTTTTAAGATTCCGAAGGATTCACCTTCTCCTGTTTGGTAAGCCATACATCCCATATCGCAATAAACTTGGGGGTCTTCACAGGAGCCCCCAGCTGAAATGCATTCCGGTAGGCAGTTTGTAGGACTTACACACTCGTACGGCTGCGCATAGGCTTTTTGTGTTAATATGCCAATTAACCCTATCAGAGAGATGAAAATTGAAAATGACTGTAATACTTTTCTTTTTATTATCATTGACTTGGCGAAGGAATTACTAAATGGAATATGCTGCCGAATCCAAGTACGGCTCCTAATATTTCTGTTATGAAATAGGCAGCAACAACAATAACAAGACCAACTACAGCGTTACTAAGGATTTTTTGCGCCTTTTCTACTTGGTCTTCATTTCCTTGTGCTGTTAGCCAGATGATTCCCGCATAGATGAACATTCCGAAAAGTAAGATCCCAGCAATTATAGCTATAGTTGTTCCTACATTGGTCAGGAGAGATCCTAGACTTGACGGGCTTTCACTATACCCTGTCGGGTTCTTGATTTCTCCTAACTCAAATTTTTGCGCAAGCGTGTTTTGTTTGGTTATCATGATGATGGTGGCGTTGGTCCGGTGAATTCCGGGTTTAATATAGGTACTCCTAAAATTGTTTCTAGTATTTTAACCGCAAACCAAGCTCCCGCAACAATTATAATACCTATGGCTGCGTAGGTTATTATTTTTCCAGACCTTTCTATGGCGTCTTCATTTCCTGCAGAGGTTAGGTAAGAGTATCCGCCATAGATTAGCATGAAGAAAAAAGCGAGGCCCCCGACGATCATCGCAGTTGTTATTATGTTGTTAATGAAGGTTCCGAGCGCTCCGGAGGTAGGCTCGTAACCCCATCGTTTGTAAGGATTGGGAACATTCCCGAAAATAGTTAGCATTTTCAATTAGTCTACAGGTGGTTCAAATAAGAAAAACACCCCAAGAACAGTTTGCAAAATCCACATGATCCAGTAGGACGCGAATATTATTAGTAGTCCAATGACAGCTGTGGTTATAGTTTTCTTTGCCTGTTCTACTGCATCTTCGTTTCCTGCGCTTGTAAGATATTTAAATCCGCCAAAGATAAGATAGAAAAAGAATAGAAGCCCTGCAACTACAAAAATATTGGGGAGAACAGTGCCGATAAGTTGCCCGATGGTGTTAAAACCAGTTGGCTCTTCTATTTCATAGGCATATAATTGTTGCATTATCATTGTTTTAGTTGCTAGGTATTGTTAAAACACCGTTTCCAGATGACCACCCCGGTAATTTTAGTATATCATAGCCAATTATTTTTAGAATAAGAGTAGCAAAGATAATAACCAGTAGTCCAGTAAGAGCGGAAGTTATGGTTTTTCTTGCTTCTTCAACTTTTTCCTCATCACCTTGAGCTGTAATAAAGAGAATCCCCCCGTAGAGAAGCAAGGCAAAGGCAATACCCCCAGCAATTAGTCTGGCATAATGCAAAAACCAGATTACCAACCCTTCTGGATTGGTGGGGATGAGCCCCAAACCTGTGCTGACAGCTGGGTATTCTTTTGGAGTGGGGGATTCCCAAATGTAAACCCAGCAGACTTCTCCATCTTTACAACCAGCGGCTTTTCCTTCACCCCAAATTTCCATCGCTTCTTCACTAGGAGTTGTACCTGCAGGTTTGCATTCTCCGGGGCAGTATCCGGTTTCTTTTTCCTCCTCCTCTGGCTGACAAATACAGTTAGTTAAGTCATGCGGATCTGATGCTTCGAATCCAGAGTCACAATATAATGGAGGTGTTGTACCGCAACAGGGTTCATTGTTTCCTCCACAAGTATCTCCTTGGGGGTCGTACACACAATCCAGACGTGCCGAATTACAGGTGCTTTGTGTTTGGTAATTTCTGCATTGAGATATCCAATCATCCGGAGGTTTGTACTCCCTTTCGCAAAGCTCACTGGCTGATGTACACACATCGCCCGGACCCCACATACAAGAAACCCACCCTTGAGCGAAGGTTTTGCGTGGTGCAGAAGCACTTGCTAGGAAAATAAGACCACTTATTGTTACGAAAGCCGCTAAATAGGATGCTAAATTTCTACTATTTTTGTGTAAGTTCATAATGCTTATATGGCAGTAAAATAACTTAATTGTTATAATTACTTTGTAATGCCCCTGTCCAAAATGGCTAAAATCCTACCAATATTCGCAATCATCCTAGCAGCAATGGTGTTTGGTGTCAACGTAGCGCCGGTGCCGAAAACTATTTGGGCGGAGGATATAGATGGACAGTTGGAGGACTTACGCAAAGAAAGGGAGAAAAAGCAAGAGGATATGGAAGAATTGGAAGAGAAGTTGGAAGAGTTACATAATGAAATAGGTACCTTAGAAGAAAATATTACTGTGACGCAAGCGCAGTTGAACCAGGTTGCATTTAAGGCTAAACAATTAGAAGTACGTATTGAGGACTTGGGTGAGGAGCTTTCTGATCTTCGCACAGATCTTTCAGAGAAAGAGCATTTTCGAGACCAATTAGTGCGCCAGCTTTACAAAAAGAAGAGAACCCCTTTTTGGCAGGTATTTTTGACCAATGACGGTTTTTCTACCCTCTCTAAAAATGTTTTTTATCAGTCTCTTTCAATTGGGGACCTGAAGTCAAAAATAATTAGTTTAAACAATGATATTGCTGAGGTTGCTGCTCAGAAAGAGCAGTTGGCAGAATCCAAAGAATCATTGGATAGAGAAGTAGCGCGGATAGCAGTATTGCGGGACCAATTGGCTGAGCAAAAGGAGGAGGCAGAGGTACAAGCAGCTCAGACTATGCAGAGGAAAGATGCAATATCTTCCGAGTTATCTGAGCTTTCGGAAAAGATTGGTAAATTAGTAAGGGCTAAGCTAGAAGCAACGGCAGAAAACACATCGGTTGGAGATGTGGCACCGGCACGTAAATCTTTGCCTGACCCTTCTGATACTCCTGCCTACGTTGTATATTCAAGGGGATATCCACACCGGGTGGGGTTGAACCAGTATGGTGCCCGGGGCCGAGCAATGGCAGACTATGATTATAAGAAGATTTTGAAAGCGTATTACGAGGATATTAAAATTGATGAGGACTATAGTTGTCCCGACAAAATTACAGTAACTGGTTCTTTTGGTACTAAAGAGTTAGATTTTGAGGATGAGTATTTGAGAGGGATTGCAGAGATGCCCTCTGGTTGGGAAATGGAGGCGCTGAAAGCGCAGGCGGTAGCGGCGCGGACTTATGCACTAGCATATACGGGAGATGGCGCCGGATCTATTTGTACTACCCAGTCGTGTCAAGTTTGGTTAGAATCAAAAATGGACTCTTCGGCTGCTGCTCGCTGGCACAAGGCTGTAGAAGAGACCAAAGGTGTGGTGATCACCCATGACGGCGATCCTATTAAGGCTTGGTATTCTTCTACTGCTGGTGGATATACCCGATTGCCTACAGATTTCGATGTTAAGTGGAATAATACTCCTGATTATATAAAGAAAGTAAAAGATGCGGATAGTAACGGTAACTTTTATGATGGGCCGGAATACGGTAACTCCCCGTGGTTTTATAAAGCGTGGTACAGTGAAAGCAAAGATGGTGATCCCTGGCTAAGTGAGAAGGAAATGCAGGACCTTTTGAACGCGACCCTGCTGTACAGCGAAGATCATGACTTGGAGGAGAGTTTATATCAGGAAGATCCTGTGGCTTTTGATGTTGATCCTGGCTGGAGCAAAGATAAAGTGAAAGAGGAGCTTGAGGACCGTGACATTGATCCTGTTGGCGAAATAGAGGACATCACAGTCTCAAACTCATCAGAAGGATATACTTCGCAAGTTCTTTTAATTAGTGAGAACTACGAGGAAGGCTTGACGCTTTCCGGGCGGGGGTTTAGAAAAATATTTGTGATCCGTTCTCCTGGTTATTTAGCCTTGTGGAGTTCGCTCTATGATATTGAAAGAAGAGACTAACTAAATATGCGTTGGCAACCTTTGTTTGTGACAGCAGTTTTCTTTCTCCTTGTTTTATTTCAACCTCAGCTTGCGGATGCGGTGGCGCCTTCTGGTGCTATTCTTGGTAGTAATTTTTCGGTGAAGCAAAACGCGTTCTTGGGGTTGAGGCTTGACCCGGAAACTGTTTCTCAATTTGAGAAAAAGCTTGAGGTGGTTACTGAGGAGATACCTTTTGAGACCGAATATACAGAAGACGATGAATTACCTTGGGGTGAGGAACGGGTAGTGCAGGAGGGTAAATTGGGGGAAGAAACGCTCATTTATGAAATTAGCTACTGGTATGGAGAGGAGGTTTCAAGAAAGCTCGTAGAAAGAGAAGTCCAGGAACCAAACCCGGAGATTATTTCTCGCGGGACAAAGATTGAATGGCGGGAGGTTCCCGGGAAGGGTTACAAATATTGGGCAAAATTGGAAGACTGTTGGACAACTTCTTATGATGGGAACTGTGAAGGCTGCCGTGGGCTGACGTATTCCGGTACAGAAGTCAAGCAGGGTGTATGCGCGGTGGACCCGGATGTAATTCCTTTGGGTACAAATTTCTATGTTCCTGGTTACGGTATATGCCGCGCGGAAGATATTGGGGGTGCTATAAAAGGTACTAATATTGATTTAGGTTTTGAAGATGTGAACGAAGGTTTTTGGAGTGCCCGACATGTAGATGTGTATTTGCTTACTAATGCTCCTAAATAGATGTATAGAGCATAAGAATCCGGGGCATAGAAAATAGAAAATAGAACATAAATTAGGTATATTCTGATTGTGTGGTTTTGTGCTGTTGTGATTAAATAATCTTGTATGGAACTTAAGGATTTATTCGACATTTTAAGAAAGCATGGGGTTTTGTTGCTATTAACCACCGCTTTTTTTGCGGTGACTGCTTTGGTAGGATCGATGCTGCTACCGCCTCGTTATACAGCATTAGTGTCTTTGTATGTTACGCGTAGGGCAGCACCTCCTAGCGAAGATTTTTATACTTATGATGGCTACTATGCTCAGCAAGCTGCTGAGCGTTATACAGATACTGTGGTTGGTTTGTTGCAAAGCAAAAGTTTGCTAAGGGAGGTACTTTTGGATCTAGAGTTGCCAAAGGATCATAAAGTTCTGCGCAAGATGGAGAAAAAAGTGGTTGTGAAAAGAGTAGCGCCGCAGATTATAAAAATGGAGGTTCAGAAACGATGGGAAGATGAATTTTCTTGGGACTCCGCAAGTTTGGCAGAGGCCCTTTCGAAAAAAGTAGTGGAAAGGGTTGAAGAACTTAATGCTCAGGGTGGGGATGAAAATTTATCTGTCAGTGCGCTCGGCGCGGAACCCCTAGTGGAGGTGCAAGAACCCAACCTTTTTCTTAATACTGTGGTGGCTGCTCTCCTTGGTTTTTTAGTTTCCTTCTTTATTGTTACTGCCCGCTCGTATTTTGAGGATTAATCTTCTTTGGATTTTTTACTGTCCAAAGCTTTGTTTAGGAGGGCATCTGCTTCTGCGTTCTTTTCTCTGGGTATGTGTTTGAATATTATTCTGGTGCCTAGCAGTTGCGCCATTTCCTCTCTTGCCTTAAAAACCAGTGTTCTTAGATGCGCTTTCTTTACTTTCCAAGTTCCATTCAGCTGATTAACAACCAGATTGCTGTCTAGGAAGCACGTTAACTTTTTCGGGTTGTATTTTTGAGCAGTTTTCAAGCCCTCGATTATTGCGTGGTATTCAGCTACATTGTTTGTTGCTTTTCCAATACTTTCCCCCTTTTCTTCTAAGATTTTCCCTCCTTCTGTCTTTAATACAATTCCAACAGCAGCGGGGCCTGGGTTTCCGCGAGAACCCCCATCAGTGTAAAGTTCTAAATTTTTCGAGTTATTGTTAGGCACCATTTTCCTCTGTTTTTTATGCTTTCTGCATCTTAGCACTCAGCAGAAGTTCTTGACAAGAAGGGGCGGTTTTTATATTATATTTGTTAGTTAGGTTTGGAAGAATTTTCCTGCCAAGGAATCTTCGGAAAAACCTTTTCTCTTTGTTTACCTATGCAAGTCGAACCACTACAAGACTACATTTTAATTGAGCCAATAGAGAAGGAAGAACAAACTCCAGCAGGGATTGTTATTCCTGATACAGCAAAGGAAAAGCCGCAAGAAGGCGAGGTTGTTGCTGTGGGTCCAGGGAAGAGAAACGAGGAAGGGGAAAGAATTGAGATGGATGTGAAAAAGGGCGATCGAGTGATTTACAAGAAGTGGGGCGGGAATGATGTTAGGGTTAATGGTAAGGATATGCTAATTGTGAGGGAAGAGGATATACTTGCGGTAGTTAAAGAATAGTTTGTTTATAACACTTTACAACCTTTTTACAATACTTTTCTACACTTAACGAGTGTAAGAATGGTAAAGAATAGTAAAGTGTAGTTAAGTATCGTTTTAAAAGAAAAGAAATGGCTAAGAAGATTGTCTACGCCGAAGAGGCGCGAAACAATTTAAAAAGTGGAGTAGATAAGTTGGCTCGGGCGGTGGTTACTACCTTAGGCCCCAAAGGCCGCAATATTGCCTTGGCCAAAAGTTGGGGCTCTCCTAATGTGACCCACGACGGGGTTACGGTTGCCGATGATATTGAATTGAAAAACCCTCTGGAGGATATGGGAGCCCGCTTGGCGCGGGAAGCAGCCTCCAAGACTAATGATATTGCTGGGGACGGCACCACTACAGCGGTTCTCCTGGCCAAAGCTCTTACTGATGAAGGTTTGAAAAATATTACCGCGGGTGCTAACCCTATGATTTTGCGCCGAAGTATCGAAGAAGCAGTAAACAAGGTGGTAGAGGAATTGCGCACTACCTCCAAGAAGGTTTCTACTAAAGAAGAAAAAGCACAAGTTGCAACTATCTCTGCCGGCGATGCGGAGATCGGAGAAAAGATTGCCGACGCATTGGAAAGGGTTGGTGACAGCGGCGTAGTTACAGTGGAAGAGGGTCGGGGACTAGAGCTAGAAGTTGATTACACAGAAGGTATGCAGTTTGACAAGGGTTATGCTTCTCCCTATTTTGTTACTGATTCTGAGCGAATGGAAGCGGTTATTGAAGAACCACGTATTCTTATTAGTGATAAGGGAATATCTTCTCTTAATGAGTTTTTGCCTGCTTTAGAAAACCTTGTTAAACAAACTAAGAATATTGTCATAATTGCTGATGGGTTTGAGGGTGAGGCCTTAGCTACTTTGGTAGTTAATAAACTGCGCGGTACCTTTAATGTTTTGGCAGTAGAGGCACCTGGGTTTGGGGATAGGAAAAAGGCAAATCTTTCTGATATTGCAACTTTAACCGGCGGTACCTTTATTTCTGAAGAAACTGGTAGAGATTTGGAGTCGGTAACAATGGAAGATTTGGGACGCGCAGAGCGTGTGGTTTCTACTAAGGAGGAAACGACCATAGTGGGTGGTAAGGGTTCTAAGGAAGATATTGAAGCGCAAGTTGCGCAGCTAAAGAAGCAAATTGAGCAGGCAACTTCAGATTATGATCGTGAAAAGTTGGAAGAGCGTGTTGCGCGGTTAGCTGGTGGTGTGGCTGTTATCCGGGTTGGTGCTGCAACTGAGACTCAGCTTAAGGAACGAAAGTATCGGGTTGAGGATGCAGTTAATGCTACTCGGGCAGCTCTGGAGGAAGGTATTGTGCCTGGTGGCGGTGTGGCTCTAATTCGCGCTCGTAGGGTTTTGGAAGAAGCTGCAAAAAGTAGCGGTGAGAAAAATTTGGGTGCAAAAATTGTTTACAGTGCTTTGGAATCTCCTTTGCGGAAGATTGTTGAGAATGCAGGGGAAGATTCTGGTTGGATTTTGCGGGAAGTAGAAAAAAGGAAAGATGATTATGGTTATGATGTGATTGCTATGGATTTTGGTCACATGTTTGAAAAAGGTGTAATTGACCCAGCTAAGGTTGCCCGGTCTGCCCTCCAGAATGCCGCATCAGTTGCAACTATGATTCTAACTACCGAAGCTTTAGTTTGCGAAGAGCCTGAAGATAATGAAGAAGGTAATGCTGGTGGTGGTGGACGAATGGGTGGAATGGGCGGAATGGGCGGAATGGGTGGCGGTATGCCCGGTATGTAGCGCAGAGCTCTACCGATTAACGCTGATTTTAGCTGATTCCCGCTGATGAAACTTACTTCTTGAATATTAGCCAGTGGTCTTTCTCAAAACTCTTCGGTTGAATTAGGACATAATTTCCTTTTAGTTTCTTTCCATTCAATTTAAAATCATATAAATCTTTTTCCCGGTTTAGAAGTTCAAATTTCCCCTCGTCCCAAATTTCTACAGTTCCGGCACCGTACTCTCCTTTTGGTATCTCACCTTCAAAATCAATGTATGCGACTGGGTGATCTTCAGTTTCGATTGCCAGGCGTTTAATCCCGCTTTTTTGCGGAACTCCTTTTGGTATTGCCCAGCTTTTTAGGACAACGTTACCTCCAGAAATGTTTTTAGTTAGTTCCAGCCGGAAATCGTAGTGAAGATTGGAGGCGTTGTGTTTTTGCACCACAAATCGGTTTTTGCTTTCTTTCTTGCCTTTTCCCTCCGGCTCACTAGTGCTCTCAAATTTTCTTTTCTTTTTATACTTTTTTAAACTCATAACTCAAGGCGTAACTAAGCTAAGGTTATGTATAGAACCCTTCGTACGAACCGCACAACACATAAAGTGTGCACGGTGGC
>CAZOPS010000017.1:0-14829 GCA_964581885.1 uncultured Candidatus Saccharibacteria bacterium
TCGTCAGGGCTCGCCCCGACATGCAGAGCCAAACAGCCCCTGGTCAGGGCCTGCCCCGACGGGAGTTGGTCTGCCAACTCTGTATGTCGGGGTGGTGGACCTACCGAGAGTCGAACTCGGAACTTACCCATGCGAAGGGTACGGTATGCCGTTTACCTATAGGCCCAGATCGCTCCCTCCTCCTCGGCAGGTTGCCACGCTAAGCATGGTAAGTTGAACTGAGCCCTGAATCCAACTTGGTTCGGGGCAAAAAACAGCAGAACGCAGGCTAAAGCCTGCTACTTCATTTTAGCTTTCCAGGCCATTCTAGCATAGGCAACTTCTTTCTAAAAACAATTTGCTTGTTCTTAAGGTCTGAAATACCAAACACTGGTATAGGCTCTTCCTTTTTTTGGGGCCTCGGTGCTATCTTTACTTCTTCCAAAATAGCATCTTCCACCTTCTCTAATCCTTCTCCAGTAATTGCCGAGATAAAAAATACGGGAAGGTTACGTTTATCAAACTCAGCCTCTAAGCCTTCTCTCAAATCTGCTACATTAGGCAGATCTATCTTATTTATAACCACAATCTCTGGCCTTTCCAAAAGCTTGCCAGAATATTCTCCTAACTCCTCTCTTAAAAGAAAATACGCTTCTAACGTAGCCTCTGCTGTACAAGGCTCATCAAGTTCTAGAGCCACAGTAGAAGGATCAATAACATGGAGAAGTATTCTAGTTCTCTCAATATGCCTAAGAAATTTATCTCCAAGCCCTTTACCTTCAGAGGCTCCTTCTATTAACCCGGGAATATCAGCAAGCACAACAGCTCTAGAACCCCGCCTAAGCACTCCCAGGTTTGGTTCAAGGGTAGTAAAAGGATAAGAAGCTATCTTAGGATCTGCATGAGTTAAAGCCTTCAGGAGTGTGGACTTGCCCACGTTTGGAAACCCTACTATACCAACATCTGCTATTAGTTTTAATTCTAAGACCACACGCTTCTTCTCTCCTGGTTGACCTTCTTCTGCCTCCCTGGGCAAAGGATTGTCCGTAGTCCTGAGCGCGCGGTTTCCCCGACCACCGCGTCCTCCTTTGGCAACCAAAATCTTTTCACCGTGTTCACAGAAGTCTGCCAACAGTCGTCTATCACCGTCCCCTGTTTTTTGCCAAACTTCTGTTCCTACCGGAACCTTAAGAACCAAATCATCACCAGATTTCCCGCGCTTACCACCGGACTTCCCGCGCTCACCTGAAGGCGCTTTAAAATAACGCCCACGAGTAAGATCTGCCAACGTCGTAAGATTCCGGTCCGCAACAAAAAAAACGTCACCGCCATTACCTCCCCTACCCCCGTCAGGACCACCACGAGGCCTGAATTTCTCACGGCGAAAAGAAACAATGCCGGGACCACCATGACCCCCTTCAACCGTTATTTCAGCATGATCAATCATATCTTTATTATAGCAAAAACTGGGATGGCGAACTGGATAGCGAATAGGTTACAAATAGTTAAGGTATAAATCCTATTCGTACAACGAATTGACTACGAATATTACGAATATATTACAAATAAGAGGAGACTGAGATAGCGAATTGGGATAGCTAATATATGCGAATTTAATACCGCGAATTATTACGAATAAGAAATGAAGGAGTCATTCTGGAGGAAGACGAGGCTTGACGAGGATGACGATAGAATCTATATTTTTTAACTAGTTACTAATTACTAATTGCTAGTTGCTAGTTGCTAATTACCAATTACTAGTTGCTAATTGCTACCTACTACTATCTACTAAAGTACAGAAAGGGGATTAATATGTCGTCCTTGATAAGTTACCTCTAAGTGAAGGTGAGTCCCAAAAGACCGTCCAGTATTACCCATATTCCCTATAATTTGACCTCGGCTAACCTTTTGGCCTGGTTGTACCTTAACTGAAGAAAGGTGTGCGTACAAGGATGTGTAACCATTACCATGATCTATGCGCACCAACCTACCGTAACCATAATTCCAACCACTATAGCGCACCTCAACCACTGTCCCGCTATCTATTGCATAAATAGGGCTAAATCGGGATATGTCAATAGCGGGGTGCCAACGGTGAAAGTATTGGCTGATTCCCCTACTGTTAGTTGGCCAGGAGAACTGGCCTGTACCCCTAGCAGGAGTCGTTTGCTCTTGGCGTGAAGTCGACGGGGTAGAAGCAAGCTGGGTGCTAGAAGGCTCCTGCTCCGGAACACTTCCTCCCGGCACCACAATCACCTGCCCAACCTCCAACTCAAAGGGGGAGAATAGATAGTTAAAGTCAACAATACTCTGAGGTGCGACATCATACTTGTTTGCCAAGATTCTAACTGTGTCCCCCTTCTTTACAGTGTGAAGCACACCGCTCACAGGTGGTATAGTTAATTTCTGTCCCGGCTTTATGTAATTCGCATTCCCTAGGTCATTTACATATCTAATACTAGCAATGCTAACTTTAAATTGATCACCAATGGATGAAAGAGTATCTCCCTCCTTAACAACATACTCAATGGGCTCTCCTGATGGCGTATTAGTAAAAGACACGGAGGCAGCAGCTACAGAGCGAGCAAGGATATCACCATCCTTATTGAAAGTTGCGGACATATTCTTACTCCTAGCCAACCCTGTCCCCCCTAGCAAGAAAACTCCCAGAGCAAAAATAAGGATCCCAAATCTTGTAACAGGAGCAAACAATCGCCCACCTCCCCATACTAAGTTTTGAATCAAATATTGTTTACAGTTTTTGCTAAAAGCATAAAGAGAGCGTGCACCCTGGAAAGGTGCCAAGAGCAAGGCACGAAGCCTCCTCCCCAAAAAACGAAATAAAAAGTAGCAAAAAACAAAAAAATCAGAAGAAAAGGAGGATGACTTGGAATTCTCAAGACCAAAAAGAATCAACTGCTGCCGACCCAACTCTTCCACCTTGCGTTCGCCAGCAAAAAAAACCTTGGGGAGCCTCCTCAAAAATTCCTTAATTTGTAGAAAAGTACCTTCTTTCTCCCTAAAAAAGGATTTATTGGTACTCATAAAAGCCCCTAAACAGAGGCGCGTATTTTATACCATAAAACCAGCTAGTTTTCAAAAAAAAGTAGCTATAAAAAAGAATAAGGTTACATTCTCTCGTGAAGAGTTTCCAAAAATTCTTTGTTGCTCTTAGTCTTCTTAAGACGATTTAGGACAACCTGGGTAGCTTCACCTTCAGCTAAGGTATCCACCATCCGCCGAAGTCTAAACACTTTCTCCAACACTTCCTCAGGCAACAAAAGTTCTTCGTGCCGGGTTTGAGACTTCTTTATATCAATGGCAGGAAATATCCTCCGCTCAGCCAAGTCGCGGTCCAAATGCAACTCCATATTTCCTGTACCCTTAAATTCCTCATAAATCAGCTCATCCATTCGTGAACCAGTTTGAACCAAAGCTGTAGCTAAAATAGTTAAGGAGCCAGCATCCTCAAAATTCCTTGCTGCTCCAAAAAAGTGTTTGGGGGGGTACAAGGCTTGCGGATCAAAGCCACCTGAAAGTGTTCTGCCAGAAGGGGGTAACACAAGATTGTAGGCACGCGCTAATCTAGTTATGCTATCTAATAAAATAACCACGTCTTCCCCTGCCTCTGACCTTCTCTTCGCTATTTCTAAGGCAAATTCTGCAGTCTCAGTGTGGTCTTCAGGATGTTCATCAAAGTTAGACGCATGCACTTCCCCATCAACACTTCTCTTCATATCTGTAACCTCCTCGGGACGCTCCCCAATTAAGACCACCATTAGATTCGTATCATCTGGATAATTTTGCTCTATACCATTTGCAATATCTTTTAAAAGCCAGGTCTTACCTGCGTAAGGGGGGGAAACAATCAAACCGCGCTGTCCGCGCCCCACCGGCGCAAACAAATCTACAATCCGAGTGGTTAAAACATCTGATTTGGTTTCCAACTTGAGCCACTCATCTGGAAAAATAGGAGTCAGATCCTCAAACTTTGGGCGCTCCGATGCTTTTTCTGGATCTTCAGATTCAACCTCGTCCACACGTAACAAAGACAAATAACGTTCCCCCTCTTTTGGAGGGCGCCCCACTCCTGCGATTTCATCACCTGTCCTTAAACCAAAGCGTCTTATCTGTGAGTCAGAAACGTAAACATCCCGCGGTAAATTCTTGTCCTCCGGAGGTTCTGCCTGGTGCAAAACACCAAAATCCCCGCGTGTCTCCAAAATACCCTTTACTGGAAAGGTGTTCTCCTCGCCAAAGTCCTGATAATTTTTTCTATTGTTATTATTAGAATTCTTAGCCATAAATGGTAAGTAGTAGAAAACAACAAACCATAAGACAGAAAACAAGTTATTCTACCACTAATAATCAAAATACGCTTAAGCGCATTAAGAGTATTAAGAAAGGGAAGATCGATCAATCAAGAGGTTATGATCTACACTTAAACTAACACACCCCCAAATACCTGTCAAACCCCAAAAAAGGGAGGGCAAGGTTACTTTTAAAAAACAAGCCAACTTCAAACAAGATAAGCACTGCCCCCGCTTACCTTGAAGAGTTAGCAATGTAGTAACTAACTTACCCTCCCTTCTTCAGACGTAGTTTTACAAACTTAAGCCCGGTTCCGGAAGGGAGAGGATAGGCCCTGCCCAATACCTACCCTCCCCATTCCGAAACCAGCCCACAAAAAAGATAATATTTGCACTCCTATATAACTAATTATACCGCAAACTAGCTAATTCTTCCACTCCAAGCCCAAGCACATTTCCGAAGCCCCCACCCAGTAATAACCATTCCCACAGCAATTAGTAACACGCCCAAACTGTCAGCACCTGCTTCTGGAAGTTCTTTTACTTCTTCCTCCACACCCTTTACTTCTGGCCCATTTATCCACACCTGAGTATGATCATCATCAACGCGCTTTCCATCTTTATACAAAGTAGCAACATTCTTCTGCACCCTATCGGTAAGAGGAAGATCCTGTTCATCAAAAACTTTTGAAACATAATCCAAGCGAATGGTTTCTCCTGCCTTTACAGTTCCAAGGTCAAATTTTATCTTACGATCACCAGAATCCCAATCTCCATCTCCCTTTTCCCAAGAAATATAGGTGGGAACTTCGTCCTTTACTGTCACGTTATTAGCATCCGCATTCCCATTGTTTTTTACAATAATTTTATACTCCACTAGCTCTTCGGGATCAAAAAGGTGCTTGTCCTTATCAATACTTTCGTACCAATCGTCCGTATCTTCCCATTTCACAAATTTTTCGATTTCTAACTCTGCTTCCTTCTCAGGACAAGGAACAACTGTCACCACCGCCGAAGCAGCTGCAGATCCCGACCACTTAACCCACGTAGTAGCTTCATTTACCTTAGTCCTACCGGAAGAACAATCTTCAACTCGCGCCTTGTACGTAATTTCCCAATAAGGACGCTCGGGAGAATCGTAAGGATAAAAATTGGTAGAAAGCAAATAACCCTCTCCAAAGATATCTCCATTATCAGGATTAGGTGACATAATATCCCCACTAAATGACAAAAATACAGAGTCTTCCCTAAGCGTTAAGCCCTGAGGTAATTTATCCTTAATTCGCAACTCGGTCAGAGGCAGAGGATTAGGATTAGTTAACCTTACTTTATACTGAACATAATCGGTTTTTTCCGCTAAAACCTCTTCCGACCATTGCGGGCGTTCCGTATTACTTACCAGCTTTTCTATGTCTGGTGCCACACAGCCTGTATCTACCTTAAATTCAACTTGATCAACAACAGAACTGACCCCCGCAGCCTTAACCTCTATTCCATTGCGGTAAACCTCCAAAGCCGGGCAATAAGAAAGCTTAACCTCAAAAATAACTTCTGCAAAATCAGAAGATTCAAGCTCACCAATATTCAAACCAGAGTCAACTAAAGAAGAAGCGGGGTATGTTTCCTCCCCCGAAGATTTAATAACAACCACGTCATTAGAAGAAAATTCTAAACCGGATGCGGGTTCAAATTTAACCGAAACATCATCCAATGTTTCCGCAGTAAGGTTCTTAATATTTACTTTAAACTTAACCTCATCTTCGAGATCTGTAAGAGTTAAAGAACGTTGCCAACCCGGGTCGGATTTTTTGCTTATTTCAGTGTAAACATCAATTTTTTCACTATCAGCTTGAACCAGACCACCCACTCCCCCCAATTCTGCAAAGAGTGCGGCAACAACAACCACTGAACTTAAAAGACCTAAACTTTTAATAATTTTTTCTGTCCAATAAAGTTTCATAATTCTAAAATCTCAATAAAAGCTTCTCCTCTCACTAAAAACCAACTAAACTTTGCTGGTTTTCACTGAAAGAAGGGCGGAATGACCAACCGAACTGATGTCTGGTTCACCCACCCTCTTCTAAACTCTCCTAATCCCTTCCCAAAATTCACGGTGTCGCTGTCGGCCGCGGCGTAGCGCTCGGAGGCGCTGTGGCCGTGGGTTCCGGAGAAGGAATTTTTGTCGCCGTCGGCGGGATATCCGTTGCCGTCGGTACCGGCGTCTGTGTAGGTGCCGGTGTGTACGTGACCGAGGGCTCTGGTGTTCCTTGCGGCGTAATCGTTGGGTGCGGTGTTGCCGTTGCAACTTTAGTAGGTGTCGCTGTTGGCCGCCGCGTAGGAGTAGAAGTTGGCAGCCTTGTTTCAGTTGGCAACGGTGTAGGCGTATGAGTTGGCAACGGTGTGGGCGTATGAGTTGGCAACGGTGTGACCGTTCTAGGAACGGGCGTGACCGTTTCCCCAACCGGAGTCCGGGTTAGCGTAGGCTCTGGCGTCTCCAGAGGTGGTGGGGGTGTTTCCACTTTAGGAACACGGTAAAACTTATTAGCACACAACAAGAGCCAATAAGCTTCATGCTCCTCCCCATCACAAACTAAGATCACCCGCACTGCGGGTGCTCCGCTCAACGCAACGTTATTGACCCCGACAAAACTGCCAACTTCCTCACGCCCGGATAGGTCGTAGTAATTAACCAGAGAAGATCCCTCTGTAATTACCACCAAAACCAAACGCCGGACCTGGCAGCCGCTCTCACGCTCCACAAGCAGGGCAAGCTCGCTTTGCCACCAACCACCTCCCTCCACCTGCCTTCCCGCATTCATCTGCGGGTAATCCCGCTCGAAAGAGACTTTGATCCTCTCCATCAGGCGAATCGCCTCTCTAGGGAGATTCTCAAAACCCCGCTGGGACTCAATTTGCCACAAAGTTTTGATCGCATTAAAGCGATCTCCACTTTGAAACAACTCTTCCGCGAGAAGAATACTCACCGGGGTAGGTGTGGGGGATACAGCTGTAGGTGTACGCGTTGCAGCCTCCACCACACGCGTAACTTCACGCGTAACCTCCGTCTCTTCAGTAATCACCCATGGTGTTTGGGTGGGTACAACTGGAGTAACAGTTACATCCGGAGCAGCCTTTCTGTAACAACCAGAAACAGAAGTAGCTACAATAACAACTACTATTATTAAAAGTGCTTTTCTCATTTTCTCCCTCCTTGCATTTAGCACTTAGTATTCATTCTTGAATAATACACTTGAAACCTCTAAATCCTTTTTATCACAAGCTTCAGGCAGTGTCAAGCCCTATATCTGAAGTTATCCACAAAATCTAACTATCTTGTAGTGTGAAATTGGGGTCTGGCATTTATTCACCAACCGGCGGACCAATTTCCAATTACTAGTTACAAGTTACCAGGTATTAACTGCTAACTGCTTATTATTGATTGCTGATATCAAAAAGGGGAACGCTGAGGGCTAAAATGCAGGGGTTAAGGGCTAAACGCACAGCGGAAAGACTACTTTTCCTCCTATTCTCCAAGGGCCGCAAATATCATCTGCCCAGCCTCTGTTTGTAAACTTCTGGTAACTTCAACTTTTACCTTCTCCCCTATCTTTTCTTCGCCATCCTCAACCACAATCATAGTACCATCTTCCAAATAACCAACTCCCTGCCCATCCTCCTTCCCCGACTGAACAAGTTTAATAGTTACTGTTTCTCCCGGAACAAAGGGCATTCTTAATGCATTAGCCAACTCATTTATATTTAAAACCTTAACACCTGTAACTCCAGCTGCCTTATTTAAGTTAAAATCCACAGTCAAAAGGTTTGCCTGGCGCTTCCTTGCAAGTGATATTAATTTACGGTCAATATCTTTTCCTTTGACATCACCAGACCACACTTCAAACAGTTCGCCTTTCCTCTTCCTCAATTGCTCCAAAATTTTCAAGCCCCGCCTCCCCTTTTTTCTCCGAATATCATCCTCTGAATCAGCAACATCTTGTAACTCCTCAACAACAAATCGGGGAATAATAAAGCGCTGAGGTAAAAAACCTGCTTCCACAATATCTAGCACTCGACCATCAATAATAACTGAGGTATCTAAAATCACACCACCCAGGTCTTCCTCGCGTTCCAACTCTGTTTCCTCTTCGGGAAGAGTAAACAGTTCTCTTTCTCTAAATCTAGCCACCTGTTCTTCCCAAAACCGAGTCAGGTTTTCCATTACAATCTTGCCAATTAAGCCGTGAAACCACTTGGAGATATGCAAAGCCAAAACCGGCAGAATAAGAACACTAAAAGCACCCGAGACAAAGGCAACAATTGTAGGAAAAAGTTGGGGGACTCCAAAGATGACAATCCGAGAAAGATATCTATGCGTTACCAAATATCCCAAAGTAGCAGTTGCCGCTCCTAAGAGAGTTCGAAATATTACCGAAGATAATTTCATAAAGATAAGTCCTTAAAAAAATTAATTCCTGAATCAAACTAACTGTAGTTTACAAAGATATACCACTTTTGGAAAGGGCCTCTTTCACACTCGAGGCTTCTGGTGGCGCAACAATCCTGCTAAAACCCAAGCGCTCAGCCTCTTTCTCACGCCTATCTTTCTGGGAAACGTTCCGCAACTCACCGGAAAGTCCCACCTCCCCGAAGGCACAAACCTTTGGTGAAATAACAGCTTCTGTAACCGCTGAAGAAAGTGCCAACACTACCCCCAAATCTGCTGCGGGCTCGGAAACGCGCATCCCAGCTGCAACATTTACATAAACATCTTGCCCTTGCAAATCAAGACCAACCCGCCGCTCCAGAACTGCGCACAAAAGCTCCAATCTCTTATTGCTAAACCCCGAAGCAGATCGTCGGGGATACTTAAACTTGGTCGGCACTGCTAAAGCTTGTACCTCAACCAAAACCGGTCGAGTCCCTTCTAGTGTAGCAATCACTACCGAACCAGCTGAATCTTCACTTCGTTGGGAAAGAAAAAGAGCAGAGGGATTTTCTACTTCCTCCAGTCCGCTCTCCTTCATCTCAAAAACTCCAACCTCGAAATTTGACCCAAATCTATTTTTCGAAGCCCTAAGAATGCGAAAGGTATGAAACTTATCACCCTCTAAAGTAAAAACACCATCTACCAAATGCTCCAACACTTTAGGTCCCGCCACACCACCAGACTTTGTAACATGCCCAACCAAAATAATTGGTATGTTACTCTTTTTTGCTAACCGCCTTAATCTTTCCGAACATTCTCTAACTTGACCTAAGCTTCCCGCGCCACCGGAAAGGTCCTCAGTAGTAAGAGTCTGCACAGAATCTACAATAACCAAACTAAAAGTGTGTTTTGAAATATGATCTAAAACAGCATCAACGTCTGTTTCAGGAAGCAATTTTAGAGGAGAATTATGAATACCAAGCCTTCTCGCCCGGGAATTAATCTGCACCGGAGATTCCTCGCCACAAACAAAAAGGACTTCGCCCTCGTTCGAAGCCACAGAATGCGCAAGCTGCAAAAGCAGTGTGCTTTTTCCAATCCCCGGCTCCCCCGCAAGCAAAGTAATTGATCCCGGAACTATGCCTCCACCATATACACGATCAAATTCAAAAATTCCTGTCTTGCTACGCTCAAAGCCACTTTGAATGTCACCCATATCACAAATCTTACTAGAGGTCGCGGAAGATGTTCGCCCAGCACTTGCTTTTCTTGGAGAAATTACTTCTTCAGCCAAGGTATTCCACTTTCCACATTGGCTACATTGTCCCCCCCATTTAGGGAACTCTGCACCACAAGATTGACAAATAAAAACTGTCTTGGTTTTAGACATAATAACGAATACCCGCAAGCGCGTATACTCCAAAGTTAGCTTTTTATTTCCTCTTCCTTAGCCTCCTTCAACTCCTGCAGCTTATCCTTAAATTCACCAATTACATCCTCAATGTCTTCTTTCAGGCGGTAAACAAAATCCTCGCCTTGGGTAGACTCCAGCTTCTCGGACTCTTTCATAGCCTTTTGACGAGCCAATCTTATTCGCCGCTTTGCTTGCTCAATTCTTTCATTCAACTCCCGCAGCAGGGACTCTCGCCTTTCAGAGGTTAGGGAAGGAAACTTCAATCTAATTCCAGATTGATCTGTTATTGGAGAGGCTCCAATATCAGCCTGGTACAAAGCTTTTTCTAATCCTTCCAAATTGTTCTTGTCCCAAGGTTCAATGTACAATTCAGAGGGCCCCACCTTTCGGATGGCACCCAACTCCTTAACAGTCATCTCAGAACCATAAACCTCAACAGGAATATCTTCTATCAACTCAGCAGTCACTATCCCAGTTCTTAGCTTTGCCACATCTTCTTTCACCTTACTAAAAATATCTTCAAGGTTATTTTTCAAATTGGGAATTATTCGGGACATACTTCTATCGCCCCCTTTCTAGCTCGAACTTTTATTAAATCACCCTGACTAATTTCACCACTAACAATCTTCTCCGAGACCGGCGCCTCAATTTTATTCTCAATTACGCGTTGCAGTGGTCGCGCTCCGTACTCCTTACTGTAACCCAGCTCAGTCAAAAGCTTTTTGGCAGCTGCTGTTAACTCAAGGTCCAAGCCCCGCGCATTCATCCTTTCTCTAAGCTCATCCAAACGCAAATCAACAATTCTAATTAGGTCGTTTTCGTCCAAAGAGCGAAAGACCAAAATATCGCTAAAGCGATTCAAAAATTCGGAGCGAACTTGCTTTTTCAAATTCTCCAAAAGGCGTTCTTTGGTGTTCTCGTACTCCGCTGTCTCACCTTGATCAGCAACAAAACCCAATTCCCCTTTGTTCATCAACTCAGAACCAACATTGGAAGTCAAAATAATAATTGTATTACTAAAATCAGTCACACGACCTTGGCCATCCCGAAGCTCCCCCTCTTCCATTATTTGCAAAAGCAAATTTAACACTTCTGGATGCGCTTTTTCCATTTCATCAAACAGTACTACATTGTATGGCTCCTGCCTTACCCGTTCTGTAAGCTCTCCACCTTGTCCAAAACCCACATACCCAGGTGGCGCTCCAATTAATCTAGAAGTAGTATGCCGCTCCCTAAACTCACTCATATCAAAACGAACTAAACTGTCAGAAGTTCCAAAGAGAAATTCAGCCAAAGTTCTGGCAAGTTCCGTTTTCCCCACCCCAGTAGGACCAAGAAATAAGAATGATCCAATTGGCCTCCGTGGGTCAGTAAGGCCAACACGACTACGGCGAAGGGCTTTTGCCAAAGAATGGACAGCGTGATCTTGCCCTACAACTCGTGCTCTCAAAATATCTTCAATATCCTTCAACCGCGTATCCTCTTTCAACCTCAAATCCATGAGAGGAATTCCTGTTTTCTTAGAGACTACAGATGCAACTAAATCTTTCTCAATAGGAACACGTTCACGCGAAAAAGTAAAGTCATCGAGTTTTTCCTTCAAAAGATTCTTTTGTTCCCTTAAATCCAAAGCCTGGTCCCACTCTTGATCCTCCATAGCCTCCTCCAAACTAGAACTTACCTCCCGCAGTCCTGACCGGGCCTCTTTATAATCTTCTTGCAATGAGCCCTGCACTCGGGCCTCCGCCCCCAGGTCATCCAAAACCTCCACAGCTTTGTCAGGAAAATATTGATTAGGCATATAACGATCAGTAAGGTTTATAGTCTCATCTATAACATCATCTCCGTATTCAACGCCATGGTAAGCCTCCAACTGAGGATAAATTGTATTTAGTATCTTTAGAGTTTCCTCCAAGGAGGGCTCCTTTACATGTAAATAATCTAATCTTCGTACCAAAGCTTCATCAAATTCTAAGTGACGGTTATAAGACTCTGTAGTAGTTGCACCAATAAGTTGGATTTTTCCCAAAGTTAGTGCATCTTTGAGAACGTTAACTAGGGATGACGATACCTCAATTACCGAACCTTTACCCATTAAATAGTGCAAGTCATCAATAAAGAGAATAACATCGCCAGCCTCTTCTACTTCTGCCAAAAGTGAAGAAAACCCGGTTTCCAACCCTTTGCGGGGTGAGAGCGCTCCCAAAAATCTGGGGAGTTCGAATCGAACAATCTTTTTGTCCAATAATTCTGTTGGAACCTCCTCTCGAGCGATTTTCATTGCCAGACTTTCAACAACACATGTCTTCCCTACACCACTTTCCCCCACCAGAACAGGACTATTCTTTTCCTTCCGCAAAAGAATTCTTATGAGCTGTGACACAATGTCAGAACGTTCATAAAGAGGATCAATAGAGCTGTTTTGAGCGAGTTGCACAAGGTTGGTTCCAAAAGAATCCAGAAGGGGGGTATTGCTAGACATGTCCTTCTGGAGATCAGGTGTTGGAATACCAGAAAGACTGCTTATTTTTTCCCGTGCAAAATCCAAATTCTTAGGAGAACGGAGCCTTACCAGACCCAATAAGAGATGCTCTGTTCCCACATAAGAACTTTCTAGCCGCCTTGCCTCGTCATAAGAAATACCGAGAAGATCTTCCAATTGAACTGGGTCATTTACCCACTTCCACTTATCTACATAAGTTTCGAACATTTTGGGAACTGGTCCCCGCTTAACATCTTTTAAAATATCCAAAAATTCGTTGGGCAACACCGCATTCGAAGACGTATTAGGTAAATCGCGGCTTTTTAGAAGGACATCTGTTGCTCTCTGCGTAATTTTCCTAAGTGGCATTTGTAAAACATGGCTTCAAAAAGCCAACCAACTATTTGTCAGAATCATCAATTTGGCGCAAGCTTAATCCTAAACGCTGTTCCCCCGGCTTTAATTCAATTATCCTCGCCGTTACCGCCTCCCCCGTCGACAGGGGGCCAAGAGTTTCAGAAACATGAATTAAGCCTTCAATACCTTCTTCCAGTCTCAAAAAAGCGCCGTAAGGAGTCACTTTACTAATCTTGCCAGCAACTAAATCTCCAACCTCGTAGCTATCCCCCACCTGGTCCCAAGGATTAGGTTTCAATGCCTTGATACTTAGTGAGATCCTTTCCTCCTCTTCGTCAAAGGAAAGGACCTGAACTTCAACCCGATCTCCCACATCGTATTTCTCCCCAGGATCCGAAACTTTACTCCAAGAAATTTCCGACACGTGCACCAAGCCCTCCACATTAGATCCTTCAAGGCGAACAAAGAGACCAAAAGGTACTATACCCGTAACAATACCTGTACGGGTCTCTCCTTCTTCTAATCCGGACCAGAAGCTCTTCCCCTCCCCTTCCTTTCCTTCTTCCGCCATAGCCTGTTTCTCGGAAAGAACTACTCTTTCTTGCTCAGGATCCAGCTCAATTATCTTTACCATCAGATTCTCGCCAACCAACCTAGAAAGCACCGCTTCTTTCCCACTAAGCTCCCCTTGCGCCCTATTGGTTTCACTCACAGGAAAGTGCGACCAATCCAGATGGGAAATAGGCAAAAAACCCTCTAAATCGCTAGTAAGCTTTATAACCAACCCACCCTCGTTATAACCAATAACACGAACCTCAAACCGTTCCCCATTCTCATATTTCTCTCGCAAGTCACGCCAAATGCGCTCATCAGATGCATCCCGTACCGACAAAATAACTAGTCCTGAGGATCCGCGTCGTTGAACAACTTTAGCCAAAATCTGATCACCCTCCGAAACCTTCTCGAAATCACCTTCGAAGTCATCTGCACTAATCAAACCCTCAGCTTTAGCGCCAATGTCCAAAAAAATTGCTTCGCTCGCTTTTCTTATAACCTCACCCTCCACCACGTCGCCGCGTCGATATCGCTTAGGCAAAAACTCTTTCCTTTTTAATAAATTCTCTACACTACTAGTAGATACCATAACAAAACTATTTTAGCGCAAAGACCCTTTAACTTCAATGTTCAAGCACAAATAAAAGCGCCCTTCTTTGGGCGCTAATACTAACAATCCACAAAAGACAACCCTTCTAGTTCTCAAAGTTTTAGAAGCAAAAATGTCCCGGCGTCGACCTATTTTCCCCTGCCACAAGGGCACAGTATCTTCGGCGCTAGAGAGCTTAACTTCCGAGTTCGAAATGGGATCGGGTGTTTCTTCTCTGCCAAAGACACCGGGACACTATTGCCTCCAAAAAATTTTCACAACAAAACTAAATAGCAGTTTACAAAAATTGTAAAACCCGTAAAGGATACTCAATCCTTTGGTCATTAGTACGGCTTGGCTAAATGAGGCACCACACTCAAGCGCGGGTTGCCGTCACTTACAAAGTAAGATCAAGCTACCTTTGCTAAAGCGGGGATTCTCAAAGCTGCATAAACAGCCACCCCTTACGGGGCTTACACCTACCGCCTATTCTCGATGCTCCGCATCGAAAATACCAAATTTTAAATTTTAAATTTTAAATTCCAAATTTTAAATCCCTAAAGCACAATTTAGGAAATTCGTAATTCGAAATTGGTTATTTAAAATTGGTTATTGATAATTTCGGTGCGAAGCACCGATTGTACCTGGTAGTCTTCCAGGGACCTCTCACCCGTCCGCAGAGCGGACAGGCTACGATTTTTAATCTTGGGAAGGGCT
>CAZOPS010000018.1:0-13922 GCA_964581885.1 uncultured Candidatus Saccharibacteria bacterium
GTATCCCATATCAAAATATTGCTGTTCTCTACATAAGCAATCTGTGCCTCAATAGATTCGGTAGAAGTGGGGGTGGGAAAATCTTTTTCCTCCTCAATAGATTCTAATGTTTCTGTTTGCAGTTGCTGACCAACTTCTGGTTCTTTAGGGGAGAGTCTTTTTCCGTAATGACCGTATACATAAAACCCCACACCTATTAAAAGGACCAAGGCCACACCAGCAATGATCAACCACTTGTTAAACTTTTTGGGCTGTTGGTCTGGTTGCTGTTCCGGTTTTACCTTTGCTGGTTCTGCCGGCTCTTGATTTTGTTCAGGAATCTGATCATTTCCGTTTTCCATATACCTAATACCTAAAAACTAAATACTAAATACTATCAGTTTTTTAAAGGCTCTATATATTTGCTACTGACATTAACCAAAAAAAACGAATTATAAAGTCAAAGTAGCGTTAAAGACTTTGCGGTTTTGGTCCCAGAAGCGCTCGCCTATTTTTTCTTTTACTGCTTCCCAAACCACGTCTTCCTCCAAAGGCAACACGCCTTTGGCCAAGGCAAAGCCGAGCATATAAATGTTTACCGACATAACATCCCCAGTTATTTCCCGCACCACATTATCAGCATCCGCCGAGAAAGTCTGGGGCAGGTTCTTCTCTAATTCTTTCTTTACTTCATCCAAAGAGGGGCCGCTGGATGAAGTCTGAGCAGGGGCGAAGACTTTCTCATTATAAACCAGCACAGTTTCTTTGTTTGCAAAGGAAAGTGAACGCAGAGCCTCTACAGCTTCCAAGGCAATAATTAAATCTGCACCACCTTTAGCAACAAGCGGGGAATGCACTTTCTCGCCAAACCGGATGTGACAGAAAAGCGCACCGCCGCGCTGAGCAAGACCGTGCAGTTCCGCTTGTTTCATGTCATTACCCGCATTAAAAGCTGCCCTTGCCAGTATTTCGGCAAGGGTTAAAACACCCTGGCCACCATAACCGGCGGTGATTATGTTGAACGTTTTTTGCTTCGTTTCTTTACTGTTCATAAAATTAGATTTGTGCAAAAGATAAAGGATCACTTTAAATTCCTAATTACACTAATTATTCCTAACCTGAACTGTGTCTGGAGCTATCTGCCTACAAAATGCGCAGCCCCAACAAAGTTCAGGATCAATATAAAGCTTGCCCCTTCCATCCTCCCTTATTGCTGGACAATCAAATTCCTTAAGTTTCTGGTTGTCTTTCTGACTTGCAATCTCAAATTTGGGAGGTTCTTTTCCCGCTCTAGCTAGTTCTCTCACCATTGCAAGTCTACATTTCCCCTTAGCAACTAAGACCGAAACACCCTTGGCTCCATAAAGTTTTTCTATCTTCTTTTTTGTATCCTCAAAATTATAGACATTTGCAACTTCAACATTATCAGCACCAACAGCCTTTGCCACATCTTCAATAAGCACCTCTTTACACTTCTTGCCACCTGCTCTTTCTCCAGTGCCGGGGTGTGGCTGCTGCCCAGTCATAGCTGTCATCCTATTATCCATTACTATTACTAAAGCATCACTATCATTAAAAACCATATTTGTCAGTGCTGGTATTCCCGCATGGAAAAAAGTAGAATCTCCAATGAAGACCAAAGGTTTCTCCCCACCCACCTTAGAAATCCCATGAGAAATTCCAATACTCGCACCCATAGCAACAATGAAATCTTGATTCTTGTAGGGCTCTAAAGCCCCCAACATATAACAGCCAATATCACCACCCGAAACCTTATCTTTACCTAATGCCTCTTTCACAGCCCAAAAAGTAGCCCGGTGGGGGCATCCCGCGCAGAAGGTGGGAGTCTTGTTAGCTACTGGCCCGGCCGAGGATAAAAGCCCGGCTTTAAGACCGGTCCCAAAGCCGGGCTTTGGGGAATCGGCCGGGCTCTCCGTAAGTTTTATCAAAGCTTCCCTAACCATTCCCGGTTTGTACTCCCCTACTTCCGAAAGCCAATCCTTTCCGTGAATTTCTAAATCAGGATTAACTTCTTTAGCAATTTCCCTAACTTCCGATTCAACAACTGGGTCTAACTCTTCCAATATCAATACTCTCTCTTTATCCTCTATAAATTCCGTGATCATCTCTTCCGGGAGGGGGTAGCTCATTCCGAGCTTGAGGACAGAGAGCTCCACATCTAAAGTATCCAGGGCTTCCTGCAAGTAATCCCAAGAAACACCAGTTGCGATTACCCCGATATCTCCACCCTCATCAAATATTTTATTAAAATCGTCTTGTTCAGAAACTTCTTGCTGAATCTTCTCAATTTTTTTAAGAAGATTCTCTTTTAACTCTAAGGTGCGCGCACTTCCCACTTTGAAACCCTCCGCCGGCTTCTCAAACTTTCCCTGGGGGTCAAACTTACCCAAAGGTCCCAAATCTACCAAGCTTCGAGTATGTGATACGCGTGTGGTTAACCGTATAATAACCGGCACCTTGTAGTTCCAAGCAGCTTTAAAAGCTTTTTTAGTCATCCCTTTTGCTTCCTGGGGATTTGCCGGTTCAAGAGTAGGAATTCTCCCCATCCACGAATACCAACGAGTGTCTTGTTCTGTTTGAACAGAACTCCAACACCCCGGATCATCCGCTACAGCAACAACTAAAGGACATTCAAAATAGACAAGGGGAAGAAGTGTATCAGCCGCCACATTAACACCGTAATGCTTCATCCCAACCAACGATCTAACACCAGAAAAAGCTGCTCCTGCTGCAGCCTCAAGAGCTACTTTCTCATTACTACTATACTCAAAATAAAAACCAAGTTCTTGAAAAACTTTTGCAAATGTATCGCCAATTTCAGAAGCAGGAGTACCGGGGTAAGTAGACGCAAAACCAACACCAGCCTCTAACGCTCCACGAACAACAGCCTCATTTCCTAAAAGTAACTCCTTTTTCTCCTTAGATAGCACAGGGTTTGGCATCCGTTCCCTAAAAGTATAACATGAAAAACCTCACAAACAACGGCTTCTAAATTTGCACCTTAAGGCCCTTACCACAACATTTTGCCCTTAATTAAAATTTCTGTTACAATTAAGCGCACAATGGGCACTGAAAATAACTTGTTTCATAAAATTTCCCCCGGACCAACACCACCCCAAGAAATCCACTGTTTAGTAGAAATACCCAAAGGCGGAAGCAATAAATACGAGTATGATAAGGATTTAGGAGTTTTTAAATTAGATAGGGCCCTCTACGGTGCTGTATTTTACCCCACCGAATACGGTTTTATCCCACAAACATGGGCAGAAGATAATGATCCTTTAGACGTCATGGTTCTTTCCACATTTACCACCTTTCCCGGCTGTCTATTAAAAGCTCGCCCTATTGGGCTCTTGGATATTATTGATAGCAGCGAAAGAGACAGTAAAGTTATCAGCGTGGCTTCCACCGACCCTCGTTTTGAGGATACAAAAAATTTAGAGGATTTAAATGCTCACTTTAAAAAAGAAATTACCAACTTTTGGAAAAATTATTCCGAACTACAACCGGAGAAAAAAATTGAAATTGAAGCGTGGAAAAGTATTGAAGAAGCCCACAAGGTAATCAAGAAAGCCGTCTCCACCTACACAAACACTTTCACCGATACTACCTAAGCACAAAACCACATTGGGTTCGGGGTAAACGCGCTCAATCCTAAGCGCGGCCTGCCCTGTACTCTACGTAGTACCAGGGCTTACGAAAATGTGTAGGCGCGCCTCGTTATAAACACTACTCCAATAAATCATCAATAAACTTTTCCAAATTAACCCGCGAGTGTACACCCACTAACTGATCCACCTGCTCACCATCTTCGAAGAAAAGCAAAGTAGGAATACTCATTATTCCGTAAGCTTCAGCTGCCTGAGGATTTTCGTCAACATTTAGCTTACCCACTTTCAAGTGATCGCCATACTCTTCTCCCAACTCCTCCACTATTGGACTGGCGATTTGACAGGGACCACACCAAGGTGCCCAAAAGTCAACAAGGACCAAACCCTCGGCATCCAAAACTTCCTCTTCAAAGTTTTCATCAGTAAGTGTTACAACCATTGCTCTACCCAATATACAAGTCCAAATCTATTTGTCAAGGACCTTTTTACTCCGAAGAAAAAGGGCGAGGGAAAGATCTAACAGCTAAAAAGGTGGTTACAGGTACAGCAAAAATAAGCCCAATACTACCCACTAAAGTGCGAACAATTTCTTCAGCTAAAACCTGATTATTTATTACAACTGATAAATCCTGCGAAGTATCAACGAAGAGCAAAAGAAGAGGGAGCGATGCTCCTGCATAAACTAACACCAAAGTATTTACCATAGAAGCAATGTGATCCCTGCCAACGTACAAGGCGTTGAAAAACAACTCACTGCTTGGAAGCCGGGGGTTTGCCTCTCGCAATTTTTGAACCACACCGGCCTGAGCCACAGTAATATCATCCAACACACCCAGTACACCCACAATCATTCCGGCCAAAACCAAACCCCGAAAATTAATCTTTTCAGAGTCCATAACTTGAAGGTAGGCAGCCTCTTCTGAGGAATAACCTGTAAGGCGAGCAAAACGGGTAAATAGAGTGGCGAGTCCAATTGTAACTATCAGGGAAATAACTGTACTAAGTGCTGCCACTAAACTTTTCTTATTTATTCCATGAGATAAGAAAAAGGTCAGCGGAATTATAAGTAGAGCTGAACCACTGACCACCAATACTGGATTCACTCCATCCAAGATAAGAGGAATTATTCCTTTAAAAATAACAAGAAAGGAAATTGCCATTCCTAATAAGGAGGCTAACCCACGCCATCGGGCCACTAAGACGGTCATAGCTACAAAAACAATAAACAACAAAAAGAGTGGCTTGCGACGAACAAGTCCTTGAATATAAAATTCAGGTTCGCCGGAAGGATTTATTGTTTGGGCAACCAAAACCCGGTCACCTTCTCTGTATTCGGGCTCATCAACTCTCTGGATAGCACCACCGCCCAACACCTCAATCTCTTCCCCAGCTCGGTCTCCCTCACCTAATCTAACTATAAACATCTGAGCATCGAGAAATTCCTGCTCCTGTTCCACACTCAAAACATCAACTATACGCCCTTCCAGCACAATCTCTTCTGGCTGCTCCTCTATAGCTGCAACAGAGCCCGACAGAAGCAGAATAAAAGACACAATTATCAAACTCAACAAGATGCGCTTTTCAAACATATGTTAATTATACACCTAATTAAACTCCGAGAATTACCAATTGCAACAGAGGTTCTTATTAAGGGGAAAGCTCTTTCAAAATCTCTTCCTTTATGTCTTCGTTAAAACCAGAAAATGCCCGGTCATTGACAAAATTGACCAAACCCGCAGTGTCCTTATACTCAATCAAAAACATTATTCCATCTGGAATATTATCTCGGGTCTCAGTCACTTCTAAATTTGAAGAATCACTACTCTCATCAACAGCTGAATTCATTCGGGTAACATAAATAACTGAAACTATGGAAAGAATTAAAACAAGGAAGGGTAAAAAACCTATTAAGAATTATTACCCATTTAAAATGGGCCACTGGTTACTCCCATTGTCAAGACTCTAGACCGACTACCGCTACCCGCGTTCCGTCTATCGCCAGAGTACTACACCTTATAAAGCACATATAATCCGCTCAATCAAGAAATTTTAATCTTTTTTTAACCCCGTCAAAAACAGAATGTAACTCAGTATTCAATTCTAAATCTGTCTCTAAGATAGGTATTAAATTGGATATTGCTTCAAAAACACCTTTATCGTAGGAAATCTTGCCCAAAACCTTGTTTTCAAACTCAGCTTCTATCTTCGAGCAATGCTGCCGATTAATATTCCACTTGTTAATAACTACGCCAAAGGGTATATCGAAGTGATTCACAACTTCCAAAACGCGATCAAGATCGCTAAGCCCTGGCGGTGTTGGCTCTGTAACCAAAACAGTAAAATCCACGTCCTTAAGAGCAGCAATTACTGGGCACCCTGTTCCTGCAGGAACATCTATAAGCAACACCTCGTAATCATAATTCTCAGCACGAGCTTTTATTTCGTCAACAATTTTTCCCGAGCCAGTTTCCCCTGGCTTCAACTGAGCGGAAATGAGCGGAAACTCATACTTCGTGTGTTCCTTAATCCTTATCTCAGCATTTTCAACAGGCTTCATCTCAATAGCACCTTCCGGACAAACCTCTGCGCACGCCCCACAACCTTCGCAAAAGTAGGGATTCACTGTTACTTGTCCATCTTTCATAGAAAGGGCATCAAACTGGCAAATATCAACACACTTCCCACAACCAGTACATTTTTCCTCATCAATAACCGGGCGCTGATTGGTAGATAAGGGTTCAATTAAATCCCAATTCTCATCTTCCCCCAACCATAAATGCAAATTGGGTGCATCTACATCAGCATCCACAACCACAATTTTTTGCTCACGGGAAAAAAGAATAGATAAAGAAGACGCAACCATGCTTTTCCCTACCCCACCCTTGCCGGAAGCCACCCCAATTTTAAATTTTGAATTTTGAATTTTAAATTGTTTCATACCACTCCAAGCAGCATCGGTGCGCCTAACCCAAAAATAACTGCAACTTGAAGCGCTATTCTAAAACTCATAACATAATTAGTCAGCTAATTTGCCTACTATTACTCCTAGTTTGTCAAGGGCGCTACGCGCATTATCGCCAATATCCTTCGCACGCACCTCATCCGCCTCAACAGCCTGCGCAAAGCGCACGCCGTGCCCACGCCCAATCTTAAAATATGGATTATCAACCACAGTCCGCTGAACTTCTTGATCCTTTTTATAATCAATCACCAAATACTCAGGCGCACCGAAATCTTCGTAAACAGCCCCATCACGATAAGGTGTAATAACGCGATGCCCTCTTTTCTCCGGGCCTATCTTGTCTACCGGCTCATCGCAACGATCCCGAAACATTCTCACCCGCTTACCCTTTCCTTCAACCTGAATTACTACGTACTCTAAACGAGAAACTTGCTCAATCAAAGTTCTCTGCAAATCGTGGATCAAATCATCAACTCGACCCATTTTTACATCCTCAGGAACCCTAATTTCAAGCTCAGCCGAAGTCCGCGAACCAATCTTCCTTGTCCTCAAATCTATTATTTCCACCTGTTCCTCCGCACAAACCTCCTTAATATCCTCCTCCGCTCCTAAATCCGCCACATCCAACAGGTTTTCTCCCACCTCTTTTCCAAGTTTCAAGGTTTCATAAAGAATATAAATACCAACACCAAGTGCGGTAAGCGCATCAGCAATAGGAAAGATTTTTGCTAACCCAATTCCAAGAAAAGCAGCACCAGAGGAAAAAACATCCACGCGGGAATGCTTTCCATCCGCAATAAGTGCCAAGGATTCCTGTTCCTGACCCACACGAATCTTAAGCCGTGCCATTACTTCATTCAAAACAACAGAAGCTGCCATTACAAGTAAAGAGAGAACCCCACTAATAGATTGATGCTCTCCTGCAAATAACGAATTTACTGCTTCCCTAACAATTTCAACACCGGCTAATCCAATAAAAATAACCACAACCAAGCTAGCTAAAACCTCAGCCTGTCCCCAACCGTAAGGATGCCTTCTAGTCGGTTTTTTGTCAGCAATACGTATTCCCAAATAGGTTATTCCTGAAGATACAAAATCGATACTAGAATGCAGGCCCTCTGCAACCAATGCAGAGCTTCCCGCTGCCAAACCGGTAACTGCTTTGGCAATACCCATAGCACCATTCACTGCAGTACTAATTATTGAAACTTGTTGTTTGTTCATAATACGCCAATTTACACAAATTAGAATCGAATTTACGCAAATAAAAAGCCTAAGCGCGTCAACGCCATCAAACCCTAGCGCGGCCTGCCCTGTACCTTACGCGGTACCAGGGCTTCTGGAAATGCGCACCGCCAGCAAACAGTTACTAAAAATTAAACAAAATTCCACTCATCCGGCCGTGCGAATAAGCACTTACAATTTCCTCAGAATACGGAATTTCGTGTGCGATCTCTGTATTAAAATCACTCGCAATTGGATCAATAAGCTCCCGGTTACCTAAATCTGATTGGTTCAAAACAATTTTTGCCGGCACATTTAGCTTCTTCAAAAGTTCAAGAATTAATTTTAAATCGTGTGCACCCAAGGGAGTTGGCTCAGTAACCGCATAGGCCTCATCCACTTCCCAAAGAGCGCGAATTACCGCACAATGTAATCCTGGTGCTGTATCTAACAAAAGCACATCAGCACCAACGTCCCTTGCCAATTCGCGCGCATATCCTTTGACCTTAGCCACTATTGGTCCCGTCTCTTCCACAATCCCCACCGACCGTCCAGTCACCAAAAAATTCTGCTCTTTTACCTTACTGTCTGACTGACTAACTGTCTCATTCTCTAGCTGGTTTACAAAAATCTCCCCCGTAACTTTCTCCTCAGGCGTAATAGCACCTACCGAACATATATTCCAACACAAACCGCACCCAGCACAAAGTTCGGGCATAAATACAGGATAACCCTTCTCTTCTTGCCCTGAGTCTGACATAACCCGGGGTTGCAGAATTGCATTACCCGGGCATTTTTGAACGCACAAACCACACCTAGTACATTTCTCCTTATCTAGTTTTGGAAACTTAGCATATACGTTTCTTTTTACTTCTCCCAGTTCCATCCCTAGTAAAAGGTGGTCGTTCGGACATTCAACATCTAAATCTGCGAGAACAATTTTCTTACCAGTATTTCTTAACTTATTAGCAAGTAATATAGAAAAGGTAGATTTTCCAACCCCACCCTTTCCACCTGTTACCGAAATAATTTCCATTAGTACAATTTAGAAAGACGGCCTTTTTCAAACTTTCGTATATTATCACCCACACTTCCTGATTCCGCTTTAAAAACAACAATATCTAAATTTTTAAACAACTCTACAGCCTTTTGACCTAATGCAAAACAAATCACCGCCGAGACACCCTGACGAGATAAAAATTTCGGAGGCAAGGTATTTTCTCCAGCTGCTTCTGGATTTGCATATACTTCAAATTCACCACTTTCAAAATCATAAACAAAGAAATTTTTAGCACGACCAAAGTGCTCTACAACTGCCGCATCAAAATCAGTACCATCAATAGGAAGGGCTACTTTCATCACATATTTCCCCTCCTTCTACCAACAAATCCTTTACCACCAGAAGCTGCGGGTCCTCGCCCCCCTGAACCACCACCTGGAGGGCCGCCTTGACCGCGCCCACCACGAGAAGACGGTTCTGTCAAAGTCAATTTCCGATTGTTAAAGGCTTTTAAAGCTTCTTCCCCAGTTTTTCCTGCTGCGCCTGTATAAGCCTTTATCCCGAACCTTTCAAGCGCAAAAAGAGCATTGGGACCGACGTTCCCAGCAATAACAACATCACAGCCGGCTTCTGAAACCCTTTGAGCAGCACCAACACCAGCCCCACGTGAGGCACGATTACTTGAATTCTCAATAACCTCCACCTCTTTACTCTCTGTATCAACAATCAAGAAATAAGGGCATCGCCCAAATCGAGGACTAACTGCTGATTCTAAATTTTCATCTGTAGATGTAATACAGATCTTCAATGTAATTCACCTCCTAAATATAACCAGAATAAATCCTAAATCCGAAACCCTAAATGCTAAACAAAACTTACAATTTCTAATTACACTAATTGAACTAATTAACCTAATCAAACACCAATGAGTACAAATCCCAAAAACAACATCGTTTGATACCTGGTATTTGGTTTTTGGTACTTAGTTAGTCATTAGGAATAATTAGACTAATTAGATTAATTTCTCTAACTCTGCCTCACCATTTTCGTGCCGCATTTGGGACACTCCATGCTTGTACAAGGAACACCAGCTTGGTGCGTAACAGTGTTACCGCAGCTGGGGCACTCACATTTTCCTCCCGGACCGGCTGCGTAAGGGCCGCCCATGCGACCTCGCCCTGAGCCTGTCGAAGCGCCGCCGCTACCTCTACCACGACCCTGAACCATCTCATAATCACCCCCTTCCACACTAATAGCTCTCCCCTTTACAAGAGCCTCTGCAATCTTTTTTCTTCCACTCGCAAGCACTCGGTGCAATGTGCTTTGGGAAATTTCCATTTGCTCTGCCGCCTTAGTCTGGTTCATATCCATCAAATCAACTAGGCGCATTGCTTCTAACTCTTCCAAGCTTATAGCAACATCTTCCAACTCCGCTAAAGGCACACCCCGAGGCTTAAAATAGGTGATATCGGGATCAAATCTAATTTTTCTTACTTTTTTTGGTCTTGACATATTAAAAAACTCTTGTAGTAAAATTATAACACTGAGGTCCGCCAAGCCTTAAAGAAATTCTTTAAGGCTTAGGCAGGGCTACTTTATTCCTCGTCTTGCAATTCACGCTCATAATCTTTAAGGGCCTCTAATTCCTCTTCCAATACTTTTCGATATTCTCTAATTTCCTTCCTAGAAAAGTCGCGACTACGTCCAAAAAAACCTCTAAAGCCGTGGCCCCCAAAAGGACCAAATCCTAATCCTCTACCTAATCCAAACCGTCTAAACCCAAAGCCGCGACGAAACCCTAAGCCCCGACCACAAAGACCCAAACCTCTTCCTGTTAGTGAGCCCCCTCCACGCGGTCCCGTTCCATCAAATCCTGGCATTCTTTATCACCTCCTTAATGAGCCATCAAATTCTTCCAAGAATTTGAGCTGGCGAATTAAGTCCTGAGCTTGTCGAAGGACAACTAGGACATAACCAATAAATAACTACCCATATTATATTGAATAATTATTCATTTGTCAATGCTGTTTTTACTAGAGAAAAGAAAACGGTCTAACGAAGGTAATTGCTTTTAATCAAAGCTTACCGTATAACCACCAATGCCATCTGCTACTCGTAAGAAGTAATAGGGAGAGTCAAGACTATCACCAAAAGTAAAACTCTCATATGCTGTAGCACTAAGTCCATCCCTATACCAAATTTCGTGCTCTTCCAAATCAACTAATTGAACTGCTATATCCTCTGCATCTCGTTCTGTTGCAATTGTCAGAGTTTGGCCAGGTTGGGGTTGGAGTTTGTACCAATCCTCTTCATCAAAATCCCCAATCACTCCCCGAAAAAGGTCATTATCTTCAATCTCCACTGCTTGAGAAGCCCTAGCGCCCGCGTCGCCACCAGAATTACCATCATTTTGACTTTCAACATCAACTTGCAAAGTGTAGGCACCAGGTCCCAAAGAAACCCGCCAATAATAAACACCGCCGTTGTCGTTGCCCAAAAGCTTTGCACTCTCAAACTCATCTCCTGAAGAAATATTATCCTCGTAGAAAATTTCCTTCTGGTCAGGATCCGAAAGTTGAATTGCCATTGGGTCCGCGCCTAACGCCGGAACAAGCGAAAATCGCAACAGATGTCCATTTGGTACCTCTACTTTAAAACTATCAATATCATCAGAATCCAAAACACCGCGCACAGCGCCAAGGTCAATTCGGGTAGCTTCTGCCAAATCATCGTTAGGCTCCTTCTCTTCTACACTCTGGGTGATTTGAGAGGTGCCCGATTTTCGTTGTTCCAATGGGGAGCGAAAAAGGTACCAATAGACTAAAAATGAGGCAAGTAGTAAAAACGACCCAGCTACCACCAGCGAAAACAGGACAGGGTCAATTTTTCTAGAAAGGTTCATAATTTCCTGTTTCCATAGTAGCTAGTTAATAGCAGCTTGTCAATCAAAAGAGGAGGTCAGCTCTTGCAAAAAACAATATACTCAAATATTATTTATCTACTTATATGCCCACTTCCTACCTGCGCTAAAAATAGAAACATAAACTTCTGTTTTGATTGCCCTCAATTCCCCTGCAAAAAAAGTTACCAAAAAGGACCAATTGTTTCCGAGCTCCTCGATTATTGGAAAGGGAAATAATTTAGAAAGAGGCTTACAAAACGGGACTTGCAGGAACCCCCAGTAAGCACAAAAACAAACTGAGGGTCCCGCTTATTCACAAGTTACATTCCTTCCGGCATAAACTCCTCAGCCTGCTCTTGCAAATCTTCCAAATTACCCTGCATCAAATCTTCCAAATCCATAAATTCTATATTGCTAGGAGGACTAAACTTATCGTCTGAAATTGCTGTCGCACTACAATTGTATTCCACACCAGCAGGAGGTTTCACAGCATCAACTTGGGAAAGCTCTTCACTTTCAGGCTCTTCCGATTCTGTGTACAGCTCTTCTGAACTTTCATAACATACTTTTACCCCCCGAGACTCCCCAGAACTCCAACTCCAAACACAATTATCCTTAGTAATAGAATTAACTACATTGCCGTCGACAGTAACCTGAGTATAAGTTTGATCACCTTTTACCCAGGAAGTACCTGAAACCTCCTCTGTTTTCCACGAACACTTGAGAGAAGTTCCCAAACTCAAGATTTTCTCAAGAGTACCTGTATAAGATTCACCTTCTTCCAAAGACTCAGTCTCCGTTTCAGGACTGCTATACTCAACAACACCAGCTCCACCACGACCCAAGAAATACCAGGCACCTACGCCAGCAACCACTAAGATCGGGACTAAAATTGAAATAAACTTTTTCATTCAACTATCACCCCCTCGCATACACATTCAACTATAGTCTCTAATACAGGATACAAATTGTCAATCAGCTAGCAGCAAAACGCTGAGCCCGGCGCTCTTCCCGAATATCACCAAGAACACCAACAAGAACTAGTGCTGCACCAATTATTAACTTTTTATTCATATCTTATTTCACCCCTTGTTAGAAATTCTTTGCTCTTCCGCGAAGCAGAGAGTTTAGAAGTTCTTGCATCCCCCGTAGCCCTGCCCTGCCGACAGGCAGGCTTGGCGAAGGGGGATATGAACAAAACAAATAATTACTAAAAAAGGGAAGGCCGAAATGTGGTAATAATCAAACGCAGAAATCGATAAAATATCCTCCTCAAACATCATTCCAATAACAAACCTTAGTTTAACAAATCAAAAAAAAACAATGAAGGTGGCAGAAAGACCGCAGAAGAAGCTGAACTAGTTAGAGAACAACCAATATTCGTCATCCAGAGACATAATGTACACTCCGTCAAACGCTAGCTATACCTACGGGAAATCTATCATGCTGAACTTAATCTGAACGCAACTGAATAATTTGAGCAGAAACACTACCATCCTCGTTTTCCTGCCCAAAAATCATCACATTACTTCCCTCCTTCAACGCCGAAGCTAATGCTTCCACAGTTTCACTTACTTCGGTTGCCTCAGAAATGAACACGAGTTTACTGCTCCCATCCGGATGTTGCACAGTAACACTACCCTCGTCTCGCGCAATAATTTCGCCTGTCACGCGGGCTGTACCGCCTTCAAGCGCACCAACTTTCCTATCCCCACCATTAGAAGAACTTCGCAAACCAGCGCTACCCATCTGCTCGTCCTTGCTAGAACGCATTTTGTTTAATTGATATTCCCTATACTTAAACCCACCAAAGAACCCCAACGCAGTCATTACTGAAATTGTAACTATTGCTACTTCTGTTTTCATTCTTAATCACACCCTTTCAAAAAGAAATTCAAAGCACTAAATTCGAATCTCTAAACAAATACAAATTTTCAAGTGTTCCAATTTTCAAAATAGGGCTCCTCATCTTTGATCCTTTTTATTTTGGTAATTTAAATTTGTCGCCTCCTCGGCAACTACCGAAGAGGTGCGCTCTGGGATTTAAATATTAGGATTTAGGATTTTACAATCACTCATATCGTAAAGCATCAATCGGCGCCAATCTTGCTGCTTTCTGCGCGGGGTACCACCCAAATATAACTCCAATAGTTGCGGAAACACCAAATGCCAAAAGAACCGAGGGCGGGGAAACTACAAAAGGCAAATCCATCGAATTAGACA
>CAZOPS010000019.1:0-7594 GCA_964581885.1 uncultured Candidatus Saccharibacteria bacterium
GGATAGGGTTTGGGGGGGGGTTTAGTGGGGGAACTTAAAGGTTTCTTTTTCAGTGTTTTCCAACGCTTCTTTAATTAGTTCTTTTGTATCTAAATCCTCTTCTGCTTTTTCAAGTTCTTTAATTTCTGCTTGTGTTTCGGGGTGATCAGGAACAAAAAGGGAGCAGCAGTCTTGATAAGGGCGGATTGATATTTGGTAAGTTCCAATTTCCTTTGCTTTATTCACAATTTCTTGTTTATCCATCCCAATCAATGGTCGCAGTATTGGCAAGGTTGCAACTCTATTTACTGCCCGGATATTTTCTAAAGTTTGGGAAGCAACTTGTCCTAAGCTTTCTCCTGTTACTAATGCTTTTGCATTTTCATCTTGGGCAATGAGCTCTGTTAGACGGATCATCATTCTTCTGTATAGCAATACCCTTAATTTTTTTGGGCACTTGGCAACAATTTCTTTTTGAATTTCTAGAAGAGGAACCAGATAAAGCTTTGAATTTAGTTGCCATTTTGTTAGTTTTTTTGCTAGGTCGCGTACTACCTCTTGTGATGCTTTGTCGGTTTGGGGGTAGCTATGAAAATGTACAAACACGTTTTTTGCTCCCCTCTTGGCAATGTGCCAAGCAGCAAGTGGGGAATCAATACCACCAGAAAGAAGCGTTGCCACTTTTCCTGCTGTAGAAACAGGTAAACCTCCAGGTCCAGATAATTTTTCAAAGTAAACCAAAGCTTTTTTCGATAGAACTTCAATGTAACAAGTAACATCTGCGTTTTCTAAATCCACTTCTGCTCCCGATTTTTCTTTTGCGTATCCCCCTACTTTGAATTCTATCTCTCTAGAGGTTAGGTGGTAACTTTTATCTGCTCTTGAAGCTCGGATTCGAAAAGTTTCAAAAGGCTGCCTTTTTTCTATTTCTGACCACACAACTTTCTTTAAGTTTTCGACTTCCCGATCGGTCAAGAGAGCAGGAGAAAAATTGACAATGCCAAAAGTACGACTCAACCTTTTCTTAATTTCCTTTTCTACTTTAGATGAAGTGTTGTAGGGAATTTCAAGGAAATGCCTTCCGTAGAGGTTTTTTACTGGGTTCTTTTTTAGTTCTAAGTCCCGTACTATTTTTTCAATATTTTGTATTAGTTTATTTTCAAAAAAGGAACGGTTTTCACCCTTTATTCCTATTTCTCCGTAATGTATTAAATAACCTTTCATATTTATGTTATAATAACGCACTTGGTTGATCCTTGTCAGGTGTTTTTGGTTAGCTTTTTCTTCTGGGTGGTTTTCTGAGCTGCTAAAAGGGGGTAGTTATGGAGTCACGGATAAGTTTGAATATTCCCTCCCAGCAAGGATTGGAGATTCTACTTCAAGCATTTCAGGAAGATTTTAATTCTTTTGCTAAGTGCTTAGAAGAGAATTTTGGAAGGGAACGAGCAAGTCATTTTTTGCAACTTTTGGAGAAGTATGGGACATTTGCGCTGAACGGTGGTGGAAACCAGACTTTGGATGGGTTGCTTTCGCGGGCAACAATTGACTTGGAACAGGCAGTACTTTGTTTCTTGGCCCAAAAAGCAGAAGAAGGAGATCTTACAGTTAGAAGAAATGGTGGGGACGAGTACTTTGTAGTGTCTTGTTAAGGGAAGTCCTACTAGGGCTGTTGTTTAGGGCAACAGTCCTTTTTTTTTATTATAAACTTCTTACTTGACGAAAATGGCTGTAGCATGTGGGTGCTTCTGTTCCGCCAATTTGTGATTGTAATTCAAACCGTTTAATCCTTTTTCTTTTTGATTTCTTCTAACCTTTTCTTTATTTCTTTTTCCTTTCCTTGTTTTGTCGGATGGTAGTATTTTTTATCTTTTAATTTTTCTGGTAGATAAGTTTCACTTCCCACGTAGTGGTTTTCGAAATTGTGAGGATATTTGTAATCCTTTCCGTAACCTTCTTCTTTCATAAAATCAGTTACTGGATTCCGTAGGTGTAATGGAACCGGTTCATTTAAAGTTTCTTTTACATCTTTTTCAGCTTTGAGAAGAGCACTGTAGGAAGCATTAGATTTAGGTGCAGATGCAAGATAAGTTACAGTTTGTGCCATATTGATTCGACACTCAGGAAGGCCCACTTTTTCACATGCTTCAAAACAAGCTGTTGCTAATGATAAAGCGTGCGGGTCTGCATTACCAATATCTTCTGAAGCAAAAATTACAATTCGGCGTGCAATAAATAAAGGATCCTCTCCACCCTCAATCATTCTCGCCATGTAATACAACGCAGCGTCGGGGTCAGAGCCACGCATTGATTTTATAAACGCGGAGATTGTATTGTAGTGTTCTTCTCCTCCTTTGTCGTATTTTAGTGAGCTTTTTTGCAAAATATTTTCAAGTAAATCCTTTGTTATAGTTAAAGACTTTCTTGATAGTTTGCTAGAATTTTCGCTGATTGAAGGCGGATTCTCGCGGATATTGGTTGCGATTTCGAGGGTGTTAAGTACTGTGCGGCTGTCGCCGTTGGCAGCACCAATTAAAAAGTCTAGAGCACCTTCTTCTAGCTTTACATTATATTTTCCTAACCCCTTTTCGCTGTCTTCTAGAGCTTTGTTAGCTATTTTTTCTAATTCTTGTGGCCCTAGACGGTCTAGAGTAAAAACTTGCGAGCGAGAGAGGAGCGGACCAATAACTTCAAAGGATGGGTTTTCGGTAGTTGCACCAATAAAAATTATAGTTCCGTCTTCCACATAGGGAAGTAATGCATCTTGTTGGTTTTTGTTAAAGCGATGGATCTCATCAATAAACAAAATTGTATCTTGTTTGTAAGCTAGGTTTCTTTCCTTAGCTTCTTCCACCACTTTTCTAATATCAGCTACGCCAGAAGCTACAGCAGAAAGGGGTACGAAATGAGATTCAGTTTCATTGGCAATAATTCTAGCTAACGTGGTTTTTCCGCAGCCTGGAGGTCCCCAAAAAATTATAGAAAATATTTTGTCGTTTTTTATTGCTTTTCTAATCACTTTTCCCTTACCCACTAAGTGTTTTTGGCCAACAAATTCATCTAGATTTTTAGGTCGGATGCGGTCAGCGAGAGGTGACTGCATAATAAATCTATTTTATCATAGGTTATTCATACAGCCGGCCAATTCCCCAAAGCTAAGCTTTGTAGAAATTCATTAAAGCTTCAAGTAAACATAACATTTGCAGTAGTAGCCAGTGCTGGTGGGTGTTTAGTAGGATGTTTTAGAAAAGTTGTCTCTGGATTTTTTAAATTGTCAAAAAAGTTGCCGGTCACCACGCAGGGAATATTACCAACGAATTCCCCCTTATCAATTAGAATAGCGTATGGGCAAGGCAGAGAATAGCTTCCTGTTGTGCGATCTTGGGCATGCCCACCCAGAGCTTTATAAATTAAGAGCGTTCTATTTTGTTTTTTTAAAAACTTGTCAAAATCTTTATTTTTATTGTTTTCAATTGTGGTAGTGTCCATCGGGTGGTGAATTTGTGCAGTGGGTTCCATTTTTCCCTTTCTCGCATATTTGACAGAAAGAATTGGGGTTATTAATCTTCCGTTTTTTATAAATGTTGTTTTTTTGCTACGCACTCCTTCTCCTGTGAAGTTGTAAGAATCAAGGCCCCCATCTCTTGTTGGATTACAAATGATTGAAATATCTTTTCGAAATACTTTTTCTTGTTTTTTAAAATCTTCCAATGAAAACTTTGATTGTCCGTTTATTACACTGCTTCCCTGCAAATTGGAAACTAAAAAACTAAAGAAAAGACTACGAAAAATAGAAGGCTGATAAATAACATTCCAAGTTCCGTTGGGTGGTTTCTTTTGTACCGATTTTTGCAAATAGCTGAGTATAGTTTCAGCCCTGTCTTTTTTAGCTTTGACTTCTTCAGGTTCGGGTAATTTGCGGGAGCTGTGACTAAGGTATGCTTTGCTATCGTAATAAGATGAGACATGACAAGAAGTTGCCTGGGTCGAGAGATCAAAGCCAGCTGAACTTACCATTCTATATTGGGAAATCCCAATGTGAGCTGACATATGTTGTGTTCCGTTTGGATTGGAACTTTCTTGCCACTTTTTTAATTTTTCTAGCCATTTGGTGAGGTACGGAGCAGGGTTCTTTTCTAATTTAATAACAGATTGGAACCCAGTTTTTATTTGGGGATGTTTTTTTTGCCGGGGAAAATTGTCACCGAACTCATCTTTAAAAGCTGTTTGTCTAGCTTCATCTAAAAACCGGTCAAATTCTAATATTGATTGGCGGCGGATGTTTCCTTTACTTAATTTTCCGTCTTTCCATTGAAACAAGTATGTACCGGAAAGTTTAGTTTCTAAGTTAAGTGGTTTGTATTTACCCATAAATTCTTTCTGTGTTGCACCAGATGACGCATTTTTTCTCTCTTTAAATGAAACTCTAAATTTTTTTATTTTTCCTGCCTTTTGGGCTTTTTCAATTTTAGTAATGAATTTTTCCGAAAACCTTTTCATTTTTGTTAAACTAAGATCCGCCTAAAGTTACAAAAGGGGATTTTTCGAGATAAATAAATTGGTTAGAGCCAATGAGGCTGGTTACACGCTGCCCGCGCCCACACATCCCCGGAAAATCTGTTTTTACTTGTCCAAAACCCTCTTTAATTGATTTTAAAGCTTCTAAAGTCTTACCGCTAAAGGATGACCCCCGGAAGATATTAATAGACTTTGGAGTTATTTCGTACATATAGGAAAAACCGAACATAAATGTTCCTGCTTGTGTATCTACTTGACCCCCTCCGCGCGATCCCCTGAGGACAAGAACTTTTTTTTGAAGTAAGTTATTTTCTTTTAACATTTTCTGTATCTGTTTAGGACCTGCTAAATACCCAGGCGAGGGTTTTGGGTTTTGGACGGATATAAATGTGCGGCTCATTCGTGGAAGGGGGATGTCTGAATAAGACTCAATTCTTGATGCTCCGCGAATCTTATCTCCAATATCCTTACCAGTAAAGACATCTCCTAGAGATTCTTTAACAGCACCGTTTTTAACAATATTTATTTTTTCTCTTCGTACCCCAAAAGCACTGTGGGGTTGAAAACTCCATGTGTTTTTTTTTGTTTCGTCAACTATAGAAACATTAGAATTGGCTACCCTCTTATTCTTAGTTAATTGACCTTCTTTGGCAAGCACAGACCTATTTTCGTGAATAGTATCTGATTCAGCACAATGCCCAAAAGCCTCGTGTGCTAGAAGCCCACCTAAAGCAGCATCAATTAGCAAATTATAATTTCCAGCCGCATAATCAGGACGTTTTGCTGACTCTTTAAGCATGTTTATGACAAAAGAAGCTTCTTCTAATAGATTTGTTTCTAACTTGGAGTCTGTTAGAACATCCCAACCGGGACTAGATTTGGTAACGGAATCACTAACCTTTGTTTTTCCTTCTTGGTAGGTAATATGCATACCTAAGTAGGCACGCGGCATTTCCCACTTTACATTTGTTCCATCGGAACGAGTTATTTTCCAACCTTCCTGGACAATATTAAAACTGGAGGTAATTCTTAAGTTCTCCCCTACTCCAAGGTTTTTGCCCAACTCTTTTGTTTTCTTATTAAGGTCCAAAAGTTTTTTTTCAATTTGGGAAACAGTTAGGAGGTTGAAGTCGAATCTTTCAGTAAGATTAATGGTGTTTTGTTCTGGTTCTAGAAGAAAAATCTCCTTGTTTGGAGTTGATTTTTGCCCAAGTTTTTTTAAAGATTCTATTCCTTGCGATAGTGTTTCTCTTAGGCTTTTTTCATCTTCAATATTATCGGTGGCTGTAAGAACAGACCGCCCCTCTTGATTAAAAAGATGAAATCCAACACCGGAAGATCTTCCAGTTGATACATTTTCAATAGTATCATCGACAGCTGTTACTCGTTTTACTCTTTTTTCTTGCCAGCGGGTAATTAGATAAAAATTACTTTTTCTTGCAACAGAATTTAGGGTTTTAATCAGGTTTTCATTGTTAGGTATGAGAGACACGGTAAGGCTAGTTTAACATAGTCCTAAAGATAAAATAGGTGATAGATGTCTTGCTATTTTATAGATTTTTTGAACGAAGTTTATGATGGTAAGCGAGTGCAAAACGGTGTGATTCATCACGAACTCTTTGTAGTAGTTTAAGAGCAGGAGATGTTTTAGAAAGTTTTATTGGACCTTCAATAATAGAAGATTTACATTTCTTATTGAAAGATATATCTCCGGTGAAATATATTTCTTCTTCCTTTTTTGCTAGTGCTGCAGCAGGTATATTTAATTCTTTTTGTTTTAAAATATCTACTGCTGCGTTTAGTTGACTCTTCCCTCCGTCGATTAAAATCAAGTCAGGGATAGATTGGAAGGAAAGATTCTTGTTGTGTGCCGCCGGCGAATTCCTCAAAGCTAAGCTTTGGGACCGATCTTTAAAGCTTAGCTTTTTTCCTTCGCCGCCGGCTGTTTTCGGAATCGCCAGCCGTGAGAATCTTCTTTCTAACACTTCTTTCATCATGCCCACATCGTCCGGCTCTTCTCCAGAGCGGATTTTAAATTTGCGATAGTGGCTCTTTTTGGGACGGGCATTTTCAAAAACAATCATAGAACCTGTTGCTTGCATGCCTTGAATATTGGAAATATCGTAAGCTTCAATTCTTTGGGGTATATTCTCCATACTTAGAGCTTTTTTTAAATTTTCCATCTCGTTTCTTTGCCTGTCTTCGGGCAAGTTTATATCTAGTTCTTCTGAAGATTTTGTTTTAAATCCGCGGCGAATATACTTAAGGTTATCAATTTGGTCTCTAATTTCTGCTGCTTCTTCGTATTTTTTTCCTTCTGATAACTGTGTCATTTCTTTTTCCAGTTCTTTAATAACACCACTCCCCTTTCCTCTTAAAAAATCCTTTAATCTCTTCAGTGATCTTCGGTATTTTTCCTCCGTGATCATCTCCGCGCAGGGGGCGGGACAAAGATCCATGTCTGCAAATAAACAACCTCTTCCCAACTTTTTGTAACGCGCAAATTTATTTTTGCTGCAACTTCGAAAGGGGAAAGATTTCCGAAGTAGTTTTAGTACTTTTCGTATATTTCCATGCGGATAGGGGCCAAAGTAGTCTGGGTTATCTTTCTTTTTCCTAGTGACTTGTACCTGAGGATATTTATCTTTTGTTATTTCAATCAAAGGGTATGATTTATCGTCTTTGAATCTTTGATTGTATTTAGGTTTGAGCCGTTTAATTAAGTCAGCTTCTAATAATAGTGCTGTGAATTCAGATTCTGTTTCAAAATGTTTGATTTTTCCGATCTGACTAACCATATGTCTAGTCTTGGGGCCCAGTCTAGCGTTTTCTTGAAAATAAGAGTGAACTCTGCTTCTTAAATCGATAGCTTTCCCAACATAAAGTGCATTACCCTTCTTATCTCGAAACAGATAAACACCCGGGCTTTTGGGAAGATTTTTTACTTGCTCCTTCAAATTATTTTTCACATGTTTATTTTATCATTTTCAACAAAGACATCTTCAGAAAAACATCAATCCTTTTAAATTTTCAAACCTTTTAAATTTACAAACACGGAGCATATGGCGTGTAATATGCAATATGTAGCATGCAGCATGCA
>CAZOPS010000019.1:7694-12312 GCA_964581885.1 uncultured Candidatus Saccharibacteria bacterium
AACATGCAACATGCAGCATATAATATGTTGCATTGCGCGTTGTGTGCTGGTTATTATGTAAAGTGTTGGTATATAGGGATTTTGCGAAGAGGCTTTTTTGTGTTATAGTTTGGTTACTCTTTTTTGGTCTGTTTGCCGTATTTGGTTGTTCAAGGATAGAGATGTTTAACGAGTAAGAGTTAGGAGGTGCAGAAATGAAAGTTGGGTTCAAAGATATTAATGGGCGGTTTCTTGGTCTGGTTGTTTTTGAGACCCAAGAGGTAATTCTTGGTGCAGATGATGCTGAAGCAGACATCGTTCTTTCCTTCCAAGATCCAACCAGTTTTGACCGCTTGCGGCATGAACTGGAATATAGGGTGCTTGACCCAACCCAGATTATCGGCATGTTAGTACGTTCATTACTCATTACCTCTACGGAATTGAGAGCCAAACGACTAGAAAGATTGTAACGGTGAGTTTTCAGTTCAAGGAAAGGGTAGCTCCCCACGCCCTTTCCTTTTTTATTTGTAGTCTTTTAATGCCTTTCCAGTATACGAGCGCTCGCAGTTTATAATTTTTCCAGGCGTTCCTGTAAATAGTACTTCTCCACCACGCTCTCCGCCTTCTGGTCCAAGATCAATAATCCAATCTGAGTTTTTAATAAGGTCTAAGTTGTGTTCAATTACTAAAACAGTATTTCCTCTTGCAACTAGGCGGTGTAGAACAACTAGTAATTTGTTCAAATCATCAGGATGAAGTCCAATTGTAGGCTCGTCTAAAATGTAGAAGGTATGCCCCTTAGGCTTTTTGGATAATTCTTTTGCAAGTTTAACTCTTTGTGCCTCTCCTCCAGATAAAGTAGGTGCTGGTTGTCCTAGCTGAATATAATCTAAGCCTACGTCACTTAGTGTTTTTAATCTCCTGACCAAAGGGTCAATGCGGTCAAAAAAACTAAGAGCTTCACCAACAGTCATATCTAAAACATCTTTTATTGACTTCCCTCGATATTTTATTTCCAAGACTTGGTGGCTATATCTGGCGCCATCGCAAACTTCACAAGTGACATAGATATCAGGGAGAAATTGCATTTCGATTTTTTCTTCTCCCTGACCTTCGCAAGCTTCGCAACGGCCTCCTTTAGTATTAAAAGAAAAATGTCCTTTATCAAACCCCCGCAACCTAGCCTCTTTAGTTCTAGCAAAAGCTTTTCGAATATAATCAAATGCTCCTGTGTAGGTTGCGGGGTTGGACCGAGGAGTTTGCCCAATTGGTGACTGATCTATTTCGTAGATTTTTTCTACAAATTCAGTTCCAAGAAGACCATCATGATTTCCAGGAGAATGATCAATTTTTAAGCCTAATTCCCTACGAAGACTTCGATGCAATGTCTCTTGAACTAAGGTTGATTTTCCACTCCCAGAAACTCCAGTGACTGACACGAACTTACCTAGGGGTATGTCTACATCAATGTTTTTTAAATTGTATTCTCTTGCTCCAACAACGGTTAAAAATTTTTCCTCTCGATTTCTTCTTTTTCCGTCTTTAAGCTTGGGGTTTGCTTTTTTAACACTGGAAACAGATACTTTTTTTCTTCTTGTTAGATAGTCACCTGTAATAGAATTTTTATTGTCTTTAATATCTTCTGGGGTACCATTAGCTACTACTTCACCTCCCCATTTACCACCTCCCGGTCCAAAATCAATAACATAGTCAGCTTCCTCTATTGTAAGTGGATCGTGTTCCACAACAATCACTGTATTATCTAGGTCACGCAAGCCTTTGAGGGTATTAACCAACTTTTCCATATCTCTGTAGTGAAGGCCTACTGATGGTTCGTCTAGTACATAAACAACTCCGGACAATCCAGACCCAATTTGGGAAGCGAGACGAATTCTTTGCGCTTCTCCACCAGAGAGGGTTGCTGCTGCCCGACTTAAAGTAAGATAAGAAAGACCTACAGAATTTAAGAATTTAAGTCGAGAAAGTATTTCTCTAATTATTGGTTTTGCAATTTGCCCTTCCCTTTCCGTTATATTCTGTTTTAGATTTTCAATACAATCTAGGCTATTTTTAATACTGTCTTCTGTAAATTCAGCAATATTTCTTCCAGCAATGGTTACCGAGCGAGTTTCTTTTCTCAACCTGGTTCCCTTACAGCGAGGGCAAGTTTCGTGAATCATGTATTTTTCTAAGTGATTTCTAATTCTAGAAGAGCTGGTTTCTTCGTATCTTTCTTCTATCTTTTCTACTACACCAGGAAAGGTTTCTGTAAAACTTGTTTTTTCACCGGTTCTGTTTCTTCCTTTTACCAGGTACTTTTGATCTCCTGTGCCATTAATAAGCAGGTCTTTTTGTTTAGCTGTTAAAGTGCCTAATGGTTGGTTTAAGGTAAATCCATGCTCCTTTGCTGCTGAAGCAAGTAATTTCTGGTACCATGTATCTTTTATTGTTAATTGTGATAGAGGGAGCACACCACCCTCTTCGACACTTAAGCGAGGATTAAGTATTTGTTCTTTGTCCACTTTAAGTTTAGTTCCTAAGCCCTCACATTCTGGGCAAGCCCCGTGCGGGGAGTTGAAGGAAAAACTGCGCGGCTCAAGTTCTTGTAAACTAATATTGCAGTGAGGACAAGCAAAAAGCTCCGAGAAAAGGTGGTCTTCCAAGTCTTCGGGTTTTTTGGGAAAATCAAAACTTGAATCTTTTACTTCAGAGACTATTACTTCGCCGCCAGCTAAGTTTAAGGATTGAGAAACCGAATCTGTCAGTCGCGATAATTGATCATTTTTTTCTGTTAATACTAATCTATCAACTACAGCTTCAATTGAATGCCGATTAGTCTTTAATAAAACAAAATCTTCGTCTAAATCACGTATTTCTCCATCGACACGAGCTCGAGAAAAGCCTTGATTTTTTAAATTCTCAAAAAGACTGGAGTACTCCCCTTTCCTGTCTTTTACTAATGGAGCAAGCACTAGTATTCGTGTTCCTTTGCTTGAATTGTTGTTTTTATTTTGTATTAGCTCTTCGTAAATTGAATTTACAATTTCATCTACACTTTGACGCATTACTTCTCTTCCGCACTGGGGACAGTGGGGATGGCCAATTCTGGAATAAAGAAGTCGCAAAAAGTCATAGATTTCGGTAATAGTTCCTACTGTGGATCTGGGGTTGTGAAATGGTTTCTTTTGGCTAATTGCAATAGAAGGAGATAAACCTTGAATAGATTCAACTTCCGGGTTTGCTTGTACTCCCAAAAATTGCCTGGCGTAAGACGATAGTGACTCTACGTAGCGTCGTTGTCCCTCTGCGTAGATTGTATCTAGAGCCAGACTGGATTTACCACTACCGGAAACGCCGGTAAAAACAACCAGCTTGTTCTTGGGAATATCAACATTGATATCTTTGAGATTATGCTTTTTTGCTCCTCTGATTTTTATGTGTTTCATTTATTTAAGTTGCTTGCCACGTGGTCCCGTTTCATTGGGACTTTACGTGGTGCTTTTTTGCACCGCGTACTTTGATATTTTTCATAACTAGACTTATTTTTTTGATCGTTAAGTATTGTAAATTCCGTGAAACAACTCTTTACGATACTTTACTATGCTTAACTACGCTTGTCGGTTGCGCAAAGACGAGACTTATTAGTTTAAATTACGTTACGAATTCGCGCTACAGGCTCTGTTGCGCTTCGCGTATTTTATCACGGAGCTCGGCTGCTTTTTCAAAATCTAGTTCTTCTGCTGCTTCGCGCATTTCCCTTTCCCATTCCCAAATCTTGTTTTCTAGCTCATAGGGCGGCATTTCCCGCCAAGCTTCACCTGCGGCAGTGCTTTCCTCATCCTTAAGTTGGGTAATAATTCTTTCTCGAATTGGTTTTTGAATTGATTGAGGATTTATATTGTGTTCCTGGTTATACTCTTTTTGGACTTTCCTTCGGCGTTCAATTTCTTCAATTGCTCTGTTCATAGATCCTGTTATTTTATCTGCGTACAAAATTGCTTTGCCTTCTTCGTGACGTGCTGCTCTTCCCATGGTTTGGATAAGTGCCGTATCACTTCTTAGAAAACCTTCTTTATCAGCGTCTAAAATTGCAACTAAGGAAACTTCAGGTAAGTCGAGACCCTCCCTCAGTAAGTTTATCCCAACCACGACGTCGTACTTCCCTCTTCTAAGATCTGCTAAAATGTCGCTTCTTTCTAAAGTATCAATTTCACTGTGTAGATAGTGCGTCCGAATAGGTTTTTCATTTTTATATGAAGGAACTAGATGCTCCAGCTTATCTCTATTCCCCAAATAGTCAGACAAATCTTCTGCCATTCTCTTTGTGAGGGTTGTAACCAAAACTCTTTCCCCCTGGTTCTTACGTTTGATTATTTCTTTGACTAAATTTTCAATTTGGTTTTCCGTTGATTCTACTTCTATTTCTGGGTCCAATAATCCCGTGGGCCGGATCAGTTGTTCTACAACACCGTTGTGAGCATCGATAGATGTCACTCTGGAACCCCGGTCTGCCGGGGTGATAGAGTCTTTCTTTGGTCCGTTCCCGTTCGGCCCCCCAGTCCCGCTCAGTGCGACTCCGGGCCGAGATTCTCGCCTTTTCGGCGAGTCGCCGGAGAGGCGACTATCGCTTGCTCCAGAA
>CAZOPS010000020.1:0-11719 GCA_964581885.1 uncultured Candidatus Saccharibacteria bacterium
GCGGAATGCGGTCCGCCGGCTGGCGGAGCTATTAGCTGATTTGGAGTGAATTACCGCTTTTACCTACTTTTACAGTATCACCCTCATCTACCTGGCCGCGAATAATTTTTTCTGAAATAGGATTTTCTATTTCTCGTTGAATTAAACGGCGCAAAGGTCGAGCACCAAATTCTGGATCAAATCCTCTTTCTGCAAGATAATCTTTTGCGGGGTTAGTAATTTTTAACTCAACCTCCTGCTCTTGCAAACGGTCTTCAACCTTACTTATTTCCAGTTCAACAATCTTCCGCAAATCTTGTTTACTAAGAGGATTGAAAATAATAGTTTCGTCAATCCTATTTAAAAATTCGGGTCGAAATGTTTGGCGGAGCCGGTTATTAATCTCCTCTCCTATTTTTTCCCTATCCATAGTATCTTTGGAATCCTCAACAAAAGAAATTCCCTCTTTCATATTTTGATAAAACAACTCACTCCCAACATTAGAAGTCATAATTAAAATTGTATTCTTAAAATCAATTGTCTTGCCCTGACCACTTGTAAGTCTCCCATCTTCAAAAATCTGCAACAATATATTGAAAACACTTGAATGTGCTTTTTCTACTTCGTCCAAAAGAATTACCGAAAAAGGTTTGCGGCGGACTACTTCTGTTAGCTGTCCACCTTCTTCGTAACCAATATAACCTGGCGGTGCCCCTACCATACGGGAAACGTTGTGTCGTTCCTGATATTCGCTCATATCTAAGCGAACCATTAAATCTTCATCACCATATAAAACATCTGCCAAGGCTTTTGTTAGTTCAGTTTTTCCCACCCCTGTGGGACCCAGAAAAAGAAAGGCCCCAATTGGTCGATTAGGGTCTTTTAAACCCGCTCTAGAGCGTCTGATCGCCTCGCTAACAGCTTTTACTGCCTTGTCCTGATCCACAACACGCTCGTGAATTCTTTCCTCTAAATTAGCTAGCTTCTCCTGCTCTTCCTCAGATAAATCTTCTAAAGGAATTCCAGTCATATTAGAAACAATTTCAGCTACATCTTCCTCATTCACCTCTGGGTGCTCTTCCATTTTGGTTTGGCGCCAAATTTCTGCCAACTCCTCGCGAATATCCTCTAGCTCTTCCAACTTATTTTCTAATTTCTTTTTTTCTTCTCCCTCTGCACCAGCTAATTGATCCTTTATTTCTTGAATTTCATTTTCAACCTGCTTAAGATTTTCTGGTTCTTCAATTGTTTCTAGGCGCACTTTTGCACAGGCTTCGTCTAAAAGATCCACAGCCTTATCTGGCAAGAAGCGGTCTGAAATATAGCGATCTGACAATTTTGCACATGCAACAAGAGCTTCAGGAGTAACTTCAACCTGATGATGCTCAGCGTAGTGTTCTTTCAATCCTTTCAGTATTTTTATGGTTTCATCTGTAGTAGATTCTCGAACCATAACTGGTTGAAAACGCCTTTCAAGCGCACCGTCCTTTTCAACGTGTTCACGGTATTCATCCAGCGTTGTAGCCCCAATTGCCCGTAGCTCTCCCCTTGCCAAAGGAGGCTTTAAAATATTTGCAGCATCAATTGCACCACGAGCAGCACCAGCACCTACAATTATGTGTAACTCATCAATAAACAAGATGATCTGGCCTTCTGATTTTTGCACTTCTTCAATTGCCTGCTTGAGCCTCTGCTCAAACTCACCCCGCACACTTGCACCTGCTAACATCAGAGAGATATCCAAAGCAACAATTCTCTTCCCCTCCAAAGATTCCGGTACTTTATCCTGCGCAATCCGTTGAGCTAAACCCTCAACAATAGCAGTCTTACCTACTCCAGGATCACCAATAAGAACAGGGTTGTTTTTTGTTCGCCGCGACAAAATATGAATAACGCGCTCAATCTCCTCTTCCCTCCCAATTACGGGATCTAGTTTGCCTTCTTCTGCTTCCTTAGTAAGATCACGTCCAAATTTATTCAAGGCAGAGGTCTCCTGGGCCCCAGACTGGAGCTTTTGAAAACACACCTCACACACGTTGACAAACACAGGACGCCCGTCAACCATTTTTTGAGTTTGAATCTTTGCAGGCCTCTTTTTGCATATTTGACAAGTAACCATAGGAATATAATTTTAAATTACCAATTTTAAATTTTAAATTACCAATTTTAAATTTTAAATTATAAGAAAGGGAAATTTACTTCTTTTTCTTCTGATTCTCTTCGTAAGTTTTTATAATTGTAGAAAATATTCGTACCAACTCGTCTGCCTCTTTGTATAATTTTTCACACTTTTCTACACTTTCAGGATTAGCATTTTTAATCATTCTTAACCAGTGTTTTGTCTCGCGTGCCTCTTTCCTACAAAGTGCTATCTTGTGCTTAAAATCCCTTCCAGACTCTGCTCCGTTGGCCTCCATATAATTCGCTCCAATACTTGTTCCCGAACGAATGAGTTGACTAATCAATGGCTTATTAATAGTTGTAATTTTTAAGGATTTTGCAAAATTAACTATTTCTTCGCCAAAAGTTTCCGTTCTGTCTTCTAAATCATACTCTTTGTCAAACAAAACAAATTCTTTTGTGTCAATTTCTACTTGATAAACCATCTGCTATTTAAAATTTAGAATTTAAAATTTAAAATTGAAGCGCCTCCGGCGTTCAGTGCTCCCAAATGTCGGAGATCATAGCATCAGCTTTCATGGGTACTTCTTTTATCATCAACCTCCCAGCTCGCTCCATTTCTTCTTTCACAACTTGCCTCACCCTTTCTGCATCCTCTTCTGTAGTTTCAACCACAATTTCGTCGTGTACGGTATGTACCAAAAACGCATCTAATCGCTCTTCTCTCAGTCTCTGATGCACAAACACTATTGCATATTTTATCATATCCGCACTTGTTCCCTGAATTGGAGTGTTCTTTCCCTTTCTTTGAATGGCTGCAATGGCCCGTTCGTAGTTGGGTTCATCCGGGTCTGGTCTTTCGTGGTATCTTTTTCGTCCAATTATAGTTTCCGAGACTCCTTCTTCTACCGCCTGTTTGGAAACTTTGTCCAACCACTGCTTGACTCCCGAGAACTTTTCTCCGTGCTTGTTGAGGAGCTGTTGTGCTTTTCTTTCCGATACTTCAATGCTGGCCGCGAGGGTTCTGGCTCCCATACCGTACATCATGCCGAAATTCATATTTTTAGCAAATGCTCTTTCCACGTCATGCCTGACCTCGTCCTCGGGGATCTCAAATAGCAGAGAAGCAACAAATGTATGGATATCCCTGTCTTCACGATAAGCCTTGCTTAAAGCGGGGTCTCTGCTTAACTCGGCCAAGATTCGAAGTTCGGCTTGCGAATAATCTGCTGTGACTAACTTTTTTCCTTCCCTAACTCGGAAACAACTTCTAAATTCTGCTCCCGTAGGAATCTGTTGGAGATTGGGATTGGAACAGGCAAACCGCCCGGTATCCGCACCAATTTGCATGTAATCAGGATGAAGCCTACCAGTCTTTGAATTGACATGGTCCAAAAGATTTTCTCCAAAGGCTGTGATTAATTTTTCATAGCCTCTATACTCAAGAAGCATTCTTGCCAAATCGTGATCAATCTCTTTCAACACCTGCTCACCCGTAGAGGGTATATCAATTCCAGCTTTAGCAAAAGCTTCTATAAGCTGAGACGGACTATTTAGATTCACCACATCAACATGGTTTCCAAATAAGTCCCTCTGTGTTGTTTTGTAAAGAGGCCGAAGCTCCGCCTGAATCTTATCGTGGATTTTATCCCGTTTCTCCTTTATTTTCCTAATATTCTTTTTCCATTTTTCCTGATCGATAGGCGTACCCTTTATTTCCATTTCTGCAACTGGTGCTACGCAAGCAAATTCCAACCTAGCAACCTCCATCAAATCCTGTTTTTTAATCTGTTGAAATTGTTTCCTAAAGATGGGAAAGAGTGTAATGACATCTAATGCCGCATACTCGTAGTGTTTTTTCTTTAAGTCACTGGTCTTCGTTGTTCTACCCCAGTTATAATTGTCATATTCCTTATCCAGCTCCAAATTTAAATATTTCTTTGCTAGGGCACCTAGGTTGCTTTGCCCTCTCTGCAGACCACAAGTTATTAATCTCTCAGCAAGAAAGGTGTCATATATATTTTCTAGTTCCAAACCAGCTTGAACTTTCAATAATTTATAATCAAACTTTGCGTTTTGAAGAACTTTCAGTGGCCTTTTTTTCTCTAAAACTTTTTTTAAGGGCGAAAAATCTTTTAATTTAAAAGCATTAAAAATATAAGCTTTCTCTGGGGTACCAATTTGGATAAAAATAAGATTTGCAAAGTAGGGATCCAATTTATCCGCTTCTGTATCAACTGCTACTGTATCTTCTTTTGACAATGCATCAGCCACTTCTCGTAATTTTTCTTCAGTCTCTACTATTTCATATTTGGGATTATCGAAGTTGGGCATGGTTTAATCAGTTATTAGTTCTCAGTAACCAGTACATAGGTTTCCCAGAAAGGATTAAAAGCAATGAAAAAAGCCCAAAACCATATCACCTAGGTAATTCTTGGGGCAGTAGTTGGGTTTCCGAATTGTGTATATAATCTTATCAGAAAGAAAAAATGTATTGAAGGATATCTCTATCAAGATTTTAGGACCTTAAAAACATCCTTCTGCAGTTAGTAACCTAGGAGCTTTTCCAAAATCTGGGCAGTGATTTGTGGATCTGCGTTACCTTGTGTTTTTTGCATAACTTTACCAATCAGAAACTGCAACGCGTTTTCATTACCTTCCCTGTAATCCTGCACAGGCTGAGGGTTTTCCTTGATGGCTTCTTTCGCCACTTTTTCTAGCTCGTCTTTACCGGAAATAGTCTCGGCTTGCTCTTTCTTCACACTCTTTGCTACTTGCTCAGGATTTTCTTCCATTATCTCCGGCTCATTTATAACCAACTTCGCGGCCTTCTCAGCTCCTAAATACTCTCTTAGTTTAAGAAAATAATCCTCACGTTTTTTATCCCTTGCCAATAATTCTGCTTGTGATTTTGTCAAACCCATGTCTCTATACTTTTTTCTTTTTTCATTCGGTAACTCGGGAATTGAGCTTTGAATCTCTTCTAACTTTTCCTTTTTAAATTCTACAGGTGGCAAATCGGGTTCTGGGAAATAACGGTAGTCGTGAGCTTCCTCTTTAGTCCTTTGCACAAATGTTTTTCCACTTGCAGGGTCCCATCCACGTGTTTCCTGCTCTGGTTCTTTGCCCTTTTCAATAAGTCTGGTCTGCCTTTCAATTTCGTATGCAACAGCATCTCGTAAGTATTTGAAAGAATTTAAGTTCTTGATCTCAACTCTATAAGCATATTCGTCGTGCGCAGCTTGCTGTTCGTTTCTTCCACTTTTTTCAATTTCCTCTACAATACTTGGATCATACATAGATACATTTGCCTCAAAACGCATTTCTCCCTTTTCCATATCACAATTTGAAATTCCCAAAGTAACAGCAATCTCCCGAATTTCTTTAGCAAACTGATTGAGAGTCTTTTCAGAATCTATTTCTGGTGCAGAAACTATTTCCAAAAGTGGTAACCCCGATTTGTTAAAATCCAAAAATGTTGCTCCCTCTTCGTGTAGGGATTTAGCTGTATCCTCTTCCAAATGAACCTCCCAGATGTGAATGGCCCTACCGGAAGGTATCGCCACTCGTCCATTCTCCCCTAGTGGTTTGCGCTTTTGCGAGATTTGATATCCTTTGGGCAGGTCAGGATAAAAATAATTCTTTCTCTCAAAATAGGTTTCTTTATTGACAGTACAATTCAAAGCTTCCGCCATCTTTGTTGTAAAAAGCAACGCCTGTCTATTCAACACTGGTAAAGCCCCAGGAAGACCTAAACAAACAGGACAGGTATGTGTATTGGGCTCTGTTTCCCAAACATCACTGCTACAAGAGCAAAAGACTTTAGACTCAGTATTTAATTGTAAGTGAATTTCAAGACCAATTATTGGTTTTAGATTAGTCATATTTACCTTACAAAATCCTAAATCCTAAGCACTAAATTCTAATCAAATTCAAATATTCTAATTTCCAAAACTAAGAAAAATCAAATACATTTATTTACAGCTTTCCAAAATTGAACCAAATATTTTCATCAATTCTGTGCTTTCTTGGATTAACTCTTTTCTTTCCTTTTCCAATTCACCGTTTTCTAACGGGCGGAGCAATCAAAACCAATATCCACTCTCCTTTGCTTCTTTTCTACAAATTTTTATTCTAAACACAAAATCCTTTTTACTTAAAGCTTCGTTTCCTTCAATATAATTCGCTCCTACAGATCCGGTCGCCTTGATAACTTGTTTGCAGTCATCAATGTTAGTTATATCTTTTGGTATTTTCTTGATGAAAAATCTAGTTCTCTTCGAAAACTTTGTTGTCCTTTCTTCAAGGTCATAAACAGTCTCTGCTTTTTTTCTAGGGTTTTGAGCTTTGGTCATTAGAACATTGTTTAGGATTTCGAATTTAGAATTTAGGATTTCACTTTAATGTTGCTCCCAAGTCCTCCAAACCCCGTCTTATCTTTTCCAACGCGTCTTTTATTACGTAATGTGGTGGCTCAAACCCTGCTTCGTGAACCATTTTATTTCTAATCTTGTGAGCCTTCCAAAGATTGTCATAAATCTCCCAGCTTGAAAACACGTCCTGCGCATTTTTTAGCCGCTCACCAAGGCTTTCTCCCTTTACCATTCTCTTCAAAGCCAAATCAAGAACCTTATCAGCGCGAATTAAAGCTTGTTTCCGAGTGCTGGGCTTGTTCAAGTTCAACAACTGTTGAATTTCTTTCCACTCGCTTCTAATTAATTCCCTATCAACACCCGAGAGAGTTCCCTTTCTTTTTCTTAACTTCCTCGTTTTAAAAAAATCTAAAATTCCCATGGTTAATCGGCAAACCGCTGACCGCGTACCGCTTTCAGCTTTCTGAAAGATATTTTTCTACCTTACTTGCCGTATCGAGTAAACCATAATCGGATTTTTGGGGACCAAGAAGCTGTAAGCCTACAGGCAGTCCTTCCGCCTCGCCGCAGGGGACGCTAACACCGCAAATCCCCGCTAAATTAGCTGGAATGGTAAAAGTATCCGCAGCATACATAGACAACGGATCCTGCTTTTCACCTAGTTTAAATGCAACGGTTGGCGTGGTGGGACAAGCGATAAAATCTACTTGTTCAAAGGCTTGGTCAAAATCTTGTTTTATCAATGTTCGAACCTTGGCTGCCTTAAGATAATAGGCATCGTAGTAGCCAGCAGAGAGTGCGTAAGTCCCAAGCATTATTCTCCTCTTAACCTCATCTCCAAAGCCAGCACTACGAGTCTTTTTATACTCTTCAAGCATTGTCTTTCCCTGTTTACGCAAACCGTAACGAACACCATCGTAACGTGCTAAGTTGGAAGATGCTTCGGCAGGATTAATCAGATAATAAGTAGCAAGGGCATGCTCAGTATGGGGCAAGCTGATTTTTTTAACCTCAGCACCTTTTTTCTTCAATTTTTCTATTGAGCTACGAATAGTTTTTTTTACATTTTTGCTTATACCCTTACCAAAATACTCTTTTGGAACGCCAATCCTCACTTTATCAAACATTTGTTGGTCTTGTTCCTTGCTAGAAATAGAAATGGAAGTAGCATCTTTAGGATCCTCTCCAGAAATAGCCTCAAAAACAATCTTTGCCCCTTCTACTGTTTTAGTTAATGGTCCAATTTGATCTAAACTGGAAGTAAGTGCTATTAAACCATAACGCGAAACCGCACCATACGTTGGTTTATAACCAACAATACCGCAAAATGAAGCTGGCTGGCGAACAGAACCCCCAGTATCAGAACCGAGTGCAGCCAAACACATCCCAGAAGCAACTGCTGCTGCTGAACCACCGGAAGAACCTCCTGGAACGCGAGAACTATCTATGGGGTTTTTTGTAGGACCAAAGGCTGAATGTTCAGTAGAACTACCCATTGCAAATTCGTCCAAATTAGTTTTCCCAAGTATTACAGCATTCTGTCGATATAATTTATCTACAATCGTGGCATTATAAGGAGATGTGAAATTTTCTAAAATCTTAGAACCAGCAGTGGTTTTTACTCCCTCCAGGCAAATATTATCTTTTAGCGCAACAGGAATACCAGCGAGAGGTGGTAAATCACTATCAGAAGCAAGTTGTTGATCAACTTTCTCTGCTTGCTCTAGAGCAGAACCCGCCGTTACAGTAATAAATGCGTTTATTTCCGGATCCAGCTCTTCAATTCTCTTTAAGCAGGCTTCTGTTAGTTCACGAGCAGAAAATTTCTTGTTCCTTAAGCCTTCCTGGGCTTGGGGAATTGTAATTTTTTGTATATCCATACTTTATATCTAAAGAACAGGTTTTACTTTAATATATCCATCCTCTTTTTCGGGAGCGTTTTGCAAAACACTCCCCTGACTAAGCTCCCGGTTCTCGTCAACTTCATCCGAACGACCCGCGCCAGTAATACCACCAGGGTGGTTTAGTGGCTCTACATTGCTAGTATCAACACTGTCTAATTTGCTTATATAATCAAGGATTGCGGATAACTCTTTTTGAAACTTTTCAGTAGTCTCCCTACCTAACTGCAAATGAGCAAGATTGACAATATGATTTACCTCTTGTTTTGAAACACTCATAAGTAAGGAAAGTATAAAATACTTACAGCAAGTTTTCGAGCAGTTCAAGGGATTTGCAGTGGGGCCCCGCGACCTTACGGCCGTGGCACCACATCGCTTCGTCCCGACCAGTCGGGAGGCTTTCGGCGAAGGAGGGTATGATCTTCTACCTAATTAATTCGAATTCTCTCAAGAATATTGATACCAAAATATACCAACTGCGATATCAGCCACGGATACCTTTTCTCATAATGTTTTTGGTAGAAAAGCCGCATTGCACGAGTTGTTTCCGGCAACAAACGTTTTCTTGTCTCCTCCGACGCTGTAGTTATATTTTCCGATTCTTTACGAAGACCGCTAGAAGCTCCCTTATGATGGGTGATTTTAACGTGGGGATAAAACATAACTTTATAACCAGCTTCTTTTATTCTCCAGCAAAGATCCAGATCTTCTCCATAAAAGAAAAAGTCCTCATCCCACCAGAGCGGTCGGCCGACTTCCGGCCGCCCGCAAGCACCAAATCTTAAATTCGAAGTTCCAAACAAGTCAGAGCCGCCGCATTCCTCCAAGCCTGCGTTGGCTGCCAACCCAGGCTTGTCTCCTGCGGCGATTGTTTTCAAATCAATCTCCTTACCAACTTCTCTCCGGAGGAGGAGGAAAGCTCCTGCGCAGGCATCTATCTCATGGATCTTATTAAAATCCTTATAAAACTGATGATACTGGCCAAATAGCATTGATTTTGGAAATAAATTTTCTAGGCCGAGGAAGTATGTAAAGGATGCCCATGGAGTGGGAAATCCGCGGTGACAATCAGGATCCATACCACCAGAAGCAAGCTCAACATAACAGGTTGCTGCCCCTACCTCAGGATTTTGATCCATAAAATTTATCATTTCTGATAGGGTTCCCGAGGGAACTGTAGTGTCGGAGTTGAGAAAAAGAATATAATTGCCAGTAGCATATTTAAGCCCAATATTGTTGTTTCCAGAAAACCCAAGGTTGCGCGTATCTACAACTTGATTGACCCAAGGATATTTTTCTTCCACCATGTCTTTTGAACCGTCATCCGGTGTTACATTAACCAAAATAACTTCAAAATTTAGCTTTTCCTGATTGCGCACATTTTCAAGGGAATTAAAAAGATCACCGAGGAGTTTCGGAGTCTCATAATTAATAACAATTATTGAAAGTTCCATAATCTATCAAAACTGTAAACAGGCTTAATAAAATAAACAGAGACAAAAAGCTACTACAAACTTCTTAATTTTTGTACACGTTCCTCTACTGGCGGATGGGTTGAAAACAATTTTGCAAGACTTGTCCCACGAAAGGGATTGGCAATAAAAAGATGTGCAGTTGCCTCAGAAGCAGTACCTAAGCGGTTTGGATCTTTTGAAATTTTCTCTAGGGCACTAGCAAGACCTTCCGGATATCTTGTTAAATAGGCACCAGAAGCATCTGCTAAAAATTCTCGCCGTCTAGAAATTGCTAATTTTATTAATGTGCCCACAAGAGGAGCCAAAAGAAGCAAAACTAAGCCAATTAAAGCCAAAAGGCCACTGCTACCTTCCTTGTCTCGTCTCCTCGATCCCCAAAATAAACTACGGCGAAACCAGCTGGAGATAATAGCTACAGCACCAACTAAAACCACTACAACAGTCATTAACCTAATATCATAATTTTTAATATGGGAAAGCTCGTGGGCTATAACCCCCTCCAACTCCTGATCATTTAAACGGCGTAGGAGCCCTGAAGTCACAGCAACCGAAGAGTGTTCAGGATCCCGCCCCGTAGCAAATGCATTCAACGCCGGGCTATCAATTACATATAATTCTGGCATAGGCAAACCAGCACCAATACACAGATTCTCTGTAATTCGAAAATATCTTGGCGCTTGCTTCTTTGTTATTTTTTTTGCACCAGAAGAAGCTAGCGCAATTTTATCAGAAGCAAAATAGGAGAAGGCTGCAGATACAACGGAAAAACCCAAAGCACCAAATAATCCAAAATATCCCGAACCTCCTTGTTGCCCCCAAAACCAACCAATTAAGGTAACTACAGCAACAAAAATTGCCATTAAGAGCCAAGTTCGGCGCTTATTTTGCGCAATTTCGGTGTATATTGACATCTTATTTTTTTTCCAATCACACCTTAACACTTACCCAATAATTCACTTTAGCAGTTGTTAAGTGTAGAAAAAAGCAATTAAGAAATTGCGTTAAGTACTCGCCACTAATGTGCCTCGTGTAAAAAAAAACAATTCTTTACTACTCTTTACAATACTTTTCTATCCTTTTCGAATACTTTAGCTAACACAGGTTATCTTTTTACCTCTCAGACACAAAATGCTGAGTAAATCACTCAAACGACACTTCGGGGTTTTCGCGTTCTATTTCTTCTGCCTCAAAAAAGCCCTTCTTAGAAAACCCTAGCTGAGATGCTAATAACACATTAGGAAAGGTTTGTAGCTTAATATTGTACTCCATTACGTTTGTGTTATAAAATTGCCGGGCGTAGGCAATCTTATCCTCTGTATCTGACAACTCTTCTTGCAATTTCTGGAAGTTTTCTGAAGCTCTAAGTTCAGGATTATCTTCTGCCAAAGCAAAAAGACGATCCAGTACAGAGCGCAACTTTCTATCCGCTTGTTCTGCCTCCGCTGCACTTCCTGCTGTCTGCAAACCCTTTCGCGCTTCTGTAAGTTTGTCAAAAATTTCCTTCTCATGTTTTGCATAACCCTTAACAGTTTCTATTAAATTAGGAATCAAATCTACCCTACGCTTCAACTGTACTTCAATTTGTGACCAAGACTCTTCTACCCTTTGCCTAGCAGTAACTAACGAGTTGTAAAGACCCCACACAAAAATACCAATTAGCCCAATCAAGGCTAAAGGAACTAGCAATACTGTCATATTATCTATCACCTCCGTTCACTAAAAAATTCAAGCTGTAAAGTACCTTTATTTTAACATCTTTAGAACAGCCGTAACAACAGCTATACTCCTAACAAAATAAAGGGTTCATACATTGACTATTAGGATAATTTCTGCTAGTCTTTAAGTGTTGAGAAAACATATACTTTCAGTT
>CAZOPS010000021.1:0-11671 GCA_964581885.1 uncultured Candidatus Saccharibacteria bacterium
CTGAAGGTACTGAGACTCAGGAGCAACAGAAAACTAGCCCCCCGTCACTGTTTGAAAGTTCAGTTGACACTCCAAAATATGGTGAAGATTCCGAAGACTCCGGGACTATTACTGGATTTGATTATGAAGGTACTAAGTTTTTTAACGTTATTGATGGTGAGCGTCAGTTGGCTGCCTATGAGGGGACTGTTGTCGCTATTGATTTGGAGTTACGCGAGGTGAATATAGCGCGGGAAGGAGAACAGCGACTTTTAATTTATAGTGATCGTGATAAGGTTTTTGTAGAATCCTATTCTGATGACCCCCCCACTCGGACTTTTGAAGAGGGCGACTTTTCCGATATTTCGGTTGGCGACAGGGTAGCTTACAATTCTGACTTCAGCAACACATGGCAAAAACCTACTACTTGGTTTGTTACTAGGCAAAGCCAATGAGTGTGAACAAGGGTTGTTAATAACTATGTGGAACTACTTTATAGGTAAAGTTCTTGTAAAATTTCTCTTAATCTTTTTGTTCCTTTGTGGTGTATACCGCGTTTTTACAACACCCGCTTTAGCAGGCTGCTGTGACGCTGATTGTGAAATGGTCTGGTCCGAGGGGCTTTTGTGCTACGAGTCTCTAGATTATTTGCAGGGTTGTGTAAAAGAACCCCCGACTCTTCATGAGGATTACTATTGGGAGGAGTGTTTGATTTGTACATATCCTGACTGTTGTAACGAAGACTCCCCGTACGGTTCAAAAAGCCGTCATTACTTTGACTGCGGCGGGTGTTGTGGTTGTAACTTTTCTTTTAGTAGTTGTTGTGAGTGTGAGGAGGGTGATACTAAGGACTGCACCCAAACCAATGGTTGCCCTGGTTATGAGACTTGCGATGGGTGCAATTGGAACGATGACTGCGACGATAATGTGAAATGTCCATCTGGTGAAAGCTGCCCCCATGATTCTTGCCATTCCGGCTGTTGGGATCCAGATTGTGCGCCTACCTACAGTTGCGGTACTGACTCTTGCTCTTCGGATGGTGATTGTGGTGACTGCTCTCCAGGGAGTACGCGTAATTGTACAATGAGCAACGGGTGTCCGGGAACACAGACCTGTGGAGATAACCATTGTTGGGGATCTTGTTGGAGGACAGATGAGTATTATCGCTGTTCTGGAGATGAGTATTGTCCCTATGATGACTGCTATTCTGGAAGTTGTGAGAACCGCGGGGATCGGGGTTGTGGTATTGATCAATGTGATGCCAATTCCGATTGTCGGCACGATGAGTGTGTTTCTGGAGATTGTACTACGCAGTATGACGATACTTCCGGGCTAGATGATTTGTGCAGTTACAATAGTGAGTGCCGTCACTATGAGTGTGATAGGTCTAATTGTGGCAGTTACTGTACAGATGTTTATGGGAATGAACTTTGTAATTGCGGTGAGGAGACTTGTCGCCTTTATTACGATGATGTTGAGGATATTGCGGATACTTGCTGTGTGGGTTGTTCAACGGATAAAGAGGAGGGTTATGTTGATCCTGATGCTAGTGTGCAGGATTGTTGCGATGATGCTTGTCCCACAGAAACAGAATGTGCTAATCGAACAGGAGGAGCGGAATGCTGTGGGCAGGGTGATGGTTGCGGCGGGACTTGTAGTGATTGCGATGTTTCAGATGGTGACCCCTTTACTTCTCCAACCAAAATTTCTGCTCCAACTGGCGGCACCCCAGCTGGCACAGAGGATTTGCCTGTAAGAGTAAATACTAGTAGTAGCGATGTTTTAAATCCTGATCCTCTTTCTGCAACTTTTTTCTGGGAAGATACAGATTCTGATGGGTGTGAAGGCCTTTCCCGATCAGATACCTTTCCCTTCCGTATTGACAATCTAAATGATGGGTGGGATTGTTCTAATCCTAATGACCATTGTGAGGATAATATAACTTCTACTGATTATACTTATGATTCTATGGAGATAGGTACTACTTACAGTTGGTGGGTACATGCACGAAACACTACTTGCGCTAGTTATGAGGATTGTTGCGATGGTACAGTTTCGGGGGTGGATGATTGGAGCGGTACTACTGGGGGTTATGTTTGCCGGCCAGATTGTAACCCCCTACTCTGTGGCCAAAATGATAATTGTGGAGCAGAAGAAACTTTGGATGGATTCAATGGTTTTGATGGGTCGGACGATGATTGCTATGCAACTCATAACGGAAATCCTAATCCTGCTAGTTCTTTGGAAAGCTCTTTAGACGGCGATACATTTTCTTCTGATTCAGGCATTTTCGAACCTGCTGTTTTGGACCCGTCTGATTCTGCATTTGAACCACGGACAATTACCTTTCGTTGGGCAATGAACGATGCTGTAGCGCAGGATGACCATGACAATTTTTATTTTCAAGTTTGGTACATTGGTGATCCTACCGACCCCAACTATAATGCAGAGGATTTTAACTGGTCGGAAGAATCGGGTGAGGATTGGGAGTTAGTTTACAGCCAGGATTTTTCTTATCCCGATTATTGTGACAGTGGGGTTTGTGAGCTGACACCTACTGACCAATTTGAACAGCACGTGGTTTATGCGTGGCGGGTGGCTCATCACAATGTTACGTGTGAGACAAGCGCTTCCGGGGGAGCTTGGATTGATGTTTCCGGAAATGTTGGTACCGATTTTGGGCAGGTAGATACTTTGGATCCGGATGATTGTCCAAACTCTGAACTCTGTGCTGGTGATGGTAGTCGCGATTGGTCAGAATGGGCAGACGGGTATTTTCTGGTGGATAATTTACCGGAGGTTATAAGTATAACGCCTACTTGTAATACAGAAGCGTATTGTTGGGCTGGTAATGCTGGTGATAATAGGGATTTTTGGGTTGTAAATCCTGAGAATATATATGCGGAGGAGCTATTAAGAGGATATACCAATGCCTATTGGCCATGGGCACGTGGCGATTATACAGAGTGGGATCCTCCTTCTGATCAGGAAACACAGTATTGCGGAATTGAGCCTACCTGCGAGGATATGACTTTGCAGAACAATCCGGAGGTTTTTGAGGTGGTGGTTGAAGATGTGGATGGTTGGCAAGATATTTCTCACGTTAATTTTAGCTTTACTGCTCCGGGAGAAGACTCTTGTAGTTCTAGTACTGTTTTGGGTGAAGCCAGTGTAGAACGGGAGTCTTACGATTCAGGTTATGATAGTGACACCGGTCTTTGTTATGATGTTTCAGTTAATGATGAGACAAGTAATGATTGGACTGTGATGAACCCGGTGGAGGAAAAAATGTATCGTATTTCGGAAAACAGAGTTAGGGCCTTTTTTAAAGCGCGGTTTAACTGGGGGGAGGGTTGGACTGAATTCCGTTATCAGGCAGGAGATATAAGACTATGTGCCAATGGTGATGACTTCTTTGCTGGACGTGAGACCAGTGGTTGGGAAGGTGATCCGGACTGGGATTGGAAAGTTGACTTACGGGCACCAGAACTAGATAGAGATTCAAGTAGAGTTGCGGAGGGTAATGAAATTGTGGATCTTAAGAGGGTTGATTTAGAAGGAGTATGTAGTCCTTGTGACCCTTCGGAGGAAGATTGTTCTGATGATTGTTATGATACCTGGCAGTACGAAGTCCATTTAGCTATGGAAGATGCAGCAGATAATTCTTCTGGTATATATCTTGATTATGATAGAGATAAGATGGCTCCCGACGATAATGGTGATGGATTTGTAACGTTGGAGGAAAGACTGGAAGAGGAACATACAGAAGAATCGGAGATATCGCCCCTTGCTTGGTATCGCGGAGATTATAACGGTGACGGTAGCTTAGAATGGATAAGGCTTCCCTACGTAGATCAGCGCTCCTACTGGGGTTATCCAAGTAATTATCCCTTTTATTACGATTATGATTATTACGATGCTTCGGATGAGCTTGTTATAAAGCTTTTTGTTCCTGCTGAGGATGAGGAGGACAGCTTTTCTTTTGGGGATAAGGATGATGTGCATTTTCAACGAACGCATAGTGTCCGTGCGCAAATTAGAGATTTTGCAGGCAATATTTCTTATAGTGAATACACTTTGTTTGCAGGTTGGTTTCAGGCTATAAACGGTGATTTGTATTCAAATTACGGAGTGGATATGACAGTTCCGACTTCTGGTGATGATTATGATCTATTTCTCTTAGCATCTGATCCTGCTCCGCCACCTTCTACCACTGAGAATGCATATGATCAAACTTCGGGAGGTTTAGTTATTTACCCACCGGGTGTTCCTATTGGAGATGCACGAGCAGAAACTGAACGACCGCATGGAGTCCGCTCTTCGGAAATTTGGTTGTTATCGTATTATGATGCTGCAGGAACTTTAGACAATGTTGCTAATGTTTTAGGTTTTAGTGTGAGTAGTATTTATGCAGCTGGTGAAGGTAATGACTGGGACGGTAGCAGTAGCCTTTCTGCTAACGAAGTGTATGTATATGACCCGGCTAATGGGCCTTTGTCGGGAGAGTATGAAATTGATATTCCCCCAAGCCTTTCTAAGGGAGTGGCTATAGTTTATGTAACTGGAGATCTTGTGTTAGGTGAGGGTGAATATACAGGAACCCCCAACTATTTTAGAGCTGCCAATGGGCACCAAAATGAAGGTATTATTTTGATTGTTGAGGGCGGTGTACTAGTGGAGGATGATATTCAGCAGTTAGATGCTTTTGTTATTGCCTTGGGACAGCTTGATGGTGAGGAAGAGTCTATTGTTTTTAGAATTACTAAGCTTCCTCACGATAATCCCTTGGTTATTAATGGTAGTATGATTGCAGAATACGGGTTTGATGTGAGTAGGTATATTTTTGATCTGTATAAGCCAGCTCTTCAGGTAAATTTAAATCCGCTTTATTTTGTGGCAGATGAGATAAATAGCTTGCTCTTACAGGCTAAGCATACTTGGAGAGAGGTTGAGTAGGGAGAGTAGTTGACATCTGTATTGCGGTGGTATAAATTTAACATAGGTTTTAGTGATGAGGCTTTTTTGGAAATTTATTAGCTGTCTTTTGCCTGTCCACTTGTAAAACCTGCCCGAGTTAGGGAACGGCTTACAGGTGGGGGTTTGTTTTGACCCATGCCTGATTATTTTGGACTTGATATAGGATCGCACAGTATTAAAGTTGTTCAAATTAGGAGAGATGATGGAGGTAGGGCACACCTTGCCCATTTTGCTACTTACAATACCCCTTCTGGCGCCTACGGATCCGAAGCAGAAAAACATAAAAAAATACTTTCAGAAGCGGTTAAGGATACAATGAAGGAGGCGGGAATAAAATCTTCGCAGGTGGTTGCTTCTTTGCCTGAGTCTAAAATTTTTACTAGGGTAATAGAAATGCCAAAGATGAGTGAGAAGGAGCTTAAGTCTTCTTTGGAGTACGAGGCGGAGCGCTATATCCCCTTCCCCGTTGATTCTGCTGTTTTTGATTCGGAAGTTGTTGCTAAACGGGAAGATTCTAAAAAGATGCAGGTTCTTCTAGTTGCTGCTCCGGAGAGTTTAGTCACTCGTTATTTAGATATTTTAGAGGGTGCGGGTTTAGAGGTATTGGCTTTGGAGCCTGAAACAGTTTCCTTGGTGCGGGCTTTGGTGGGCAGTGGTGAGAAAGCAGCAGTACCTACTCTTCTTGTTTCTATTGGATCTTCTACTACTGATCTAATTATAACTGAGGGGGGAAAAATACGGTTTACTCGGAGTGTGGCAACTGGTGGGAAAGCTTTAGGAAGAGCTTTAGCGCGGGCCCTTGGTTTTGAAGAGGAACAGGCGGAATCGTATAAGCGTAGTTATGGATTGAAAGAGGGAGAATTGGAAGGTAAGGTAGGAGATGTTTTGAAGCCTGTTTTTAAAGTAATTATTGAGGAAATGCGCCGTTCTTTGGATTTTTATAAGTCTCGGCGTTCTGGCGGTGTAAAAAGAATTATTCTTTCGGGAGGAACAGCAAATTTGCCGGGAGTGCTTGTTTATCTTGCTTCAGAATTTGGGTTGGAGGTTCAACTTGCTAATCCTTGGGAGCAGGTTAGCTATCCTCAAGACCAACTTGATAGGGAAAAGATGGAAAGTTTGGGTCCTACCTTGGCAGTAGCTGTCGGGCTTGCGCTTTGGGAAAGAAAAGAGTAAGGATGGGCGGTGCTGAAAACCGTTGGAATTTTAAATATCCCCGAAATAATTTTGAACTATGGCAATAAATCTCATTCCACGACAGGTTAAGGAGGAACGCGAGAAGTCTTTTTGGAAAAAATCTTCTCTTTGGGGCTCTGTTACCATTATGGTTGGAGTAGCAGCTATTAGTGCTGGAGTTATAATCTTTAAATTTTCTCTGCAACGCGATATTAAAGCTTTAGAAAGTGATATTGATCTGGAGGAAGGTAAAATTAAGGCTCAGCAGGAAGTTGAGTTGAAGGTGCGGGATTTGTCTAAACGAGCAGGAGAAGCAGGAAGAATTTTGGAGCGTTCGAATCGCTACTCACGTGTTTTGGATAAGGTTACAGCTTTGATGCCAGATAGAGTGACTCTTTCCAAAATGAGTATGCGGGAAACGGAATCTGCCCAAGTTTCGGGAAAAGCTCGTAGCTACATCGATTTAGCTAGATTCATAGACGCTATTCAGCGGGATGAAGAGCTGTTAACAGGGCTTCAGCTTCGTTCTGTAAATCTAGATACTCAAACTGGCAATGTTAATTTTGATTTAGAGGTTACTGTTTCTAAGGAGGCTTTACGTGGAGCTAGATAAAGAGGCATCTTTGGACAATGTAAAAGAGTTATTTGATTCGTTGAGTGCCATTATGGGTGATCTTATTGTCCCCATAGTAAGTGTGGGTATTTCTGTGTTGTTAGTATTTCTTGTTATTGTACCTGGTATTCGGGATATCCAAGAAGCTAGAGAGGAAAAGGTAGAGAAAGAAGTGGTTTTACGAGAGCTGGAAGAAAAAAGAGCGCTCCTTTCGCGTTACGCATCTCAATCCCAGCGCGTAGATTCAGCGCTGGAAGTAGTTCGTCACGCAATTCCTTTGGAGGACGAGGTTCCTGAGGTAATGACGCAGCTTCAGGATATGGCAGATATTTCTAGGGTTGTGGTGTCTAATCTTACTTATCGAAGTGGAAGTAAGGAAGAAGAAGATTTGAAGACGGTAGAAATGAATTTCGGATTTGATGGGGATTTTTCTAATGTTAAAGGACTGTTTGAATTGATGGAGAATGCTTCGCGGATTGTGGTGGCAGATCAGTTTAATTTGAAGGTGCAGGAGGAAGCAAGCATGTCGGCGAGTTTGTCACTTAAGTCTTTCTTTATGCCAGCTCCTACAAAGGCTAAGGTTGAAGAACCGTTGGAAGATATATTCTCTTCTAATAATTTTAATGAGGCATTGGACAGTGTGCGAGACTTGGATGTTTATGAAGTGGAAGTGCAAGAAGGTCAGGTAGGAAAAGAAAACCCCTTTGTTGAGTAAATCCCAAATTCAAAAATTCAGATTGCAATTCAAACACGCGTTTGGTTGGCGGGTTAGTAGCTGGTAATTAGTAACTAGTAACTAGTTAGAAAAATGTAGATTCTATTGTCATCCTCGCCAAGCCTCGTCTTCCTCCAGAATGACATCTGTTGATAGGAGGTCACTCTGGAACCCCGACCCCCGAGTTTAGCTCGGGGTCGAGAAGTCTCCCTTTTTCCCAATTTCATGCCTCTGGGCATAATTTCTCTTTCTCTTGTTTCTTGTTTCGAGGTTCCCGTTTCGAATTTATTTGGAGCTTCGCCCGCCCACGGCTCGCCGCCTCGGCGAGGCCAGGGAATTTCGTATTTATTATTTCCTATTTCCTATTTCCTATCCCCTTCCAATAGATCTGGGCGATTCTCTTTAGTTTTTTTTACCGCTTGTTTTTGGCGCCAAAATTCAATTTCTTGGTGATTACCCGAGAGCAAAATTTTTGGAACTTTCCATCCTCGAAAGGTTCGCGGTCGGGTGTATTGCGGGTATTCCAGAATCCCTTTGGCGCCAACCTCGTCCAACGCGTTGCGTTGGAGAGAGCTGTTGGTATGGGATTCTTGAGTGGTAGCTGCTTTTTCAAGAACCCCGGGTAGTAAACGAACAACAGCGTCGGTAACGACCATTGCTGGTATTTCTCCTCCCGTGAGGATGTAGTCACCTATTGAGATTTCCTCATCAACCAAATGTTTCCTGACCCGTTCATCTACTCCTTCATAATGGCCACAGAGAAGGATAAGGTGTTCTAGCTCTGTAAGCTTTTGAGCTTTTTGTTGATTAAATACTTTTCCTTGGGGTGTAAGTAAAACAGTTACTGTTTCGGTAGCTGAGTTTTGTGATTTGATGCTTTCTACTGCTTGAAACAGCGGTTCGGGACGAAGAACCATACCCTTCCCTCCCCCATAAGGGCGGCTGTCAACAGTTCCTCGTTCATCAATTGCCCAGTTGCGGAGATTATGGATATTTATAGTCGCCTGCCCTTTTTCTTGTGCGCGTTTAATAATTGATTCGGAGAAAGGTCCGGAAAACATTTTGGGGAAAAGTGTGATGATGTCGATAGTTAGCATGGGGTTGAAAGAGTTTCTCTAATTAGTTACCAAGGGCCGATTTGGAGGCAACTAAATTAATTCTCCTCGGTTTCTACCAGTTCTAAATTGAATCTTATATCGTCTTTGATTGCTTTTACTTTAAGTAGGTTACGGAGAGCTTGGATGGTACTTCCATTTTTGCCAATAACCAGACCCATATCTTCTGGTGCTACTTTGAGCCTGAGATTAAGCGTTTCTTCTACCTGCTCTTCTTCTAGTTCTACCTTTTCAGGTTTGTTTACTATTCTTTTAGTTATGTATTGTAGTAATTCTTTCATGATTTTAGTAATTAGCAACTAGCAATTAGTAATTTGTGAACCGTTATTTGTTATCCTTCCGCTGGCAGGAAAGTCTTGTTTCGAGTCTCTATTTTTTATCCTTTATTTTTTATCTTTTGCTTCTTCCTCTACCTCTTGCTCTTCTTGGGCTTCAGGTTCTTCTGTTTCAGATTCTTCTTCCGTGCTTTTTTCCTCTTTTTCGTTTTGACGAGTGTAGGGTTTGTATTCATAAGTGCCTTTAATTAATTTTTCAACTGCTTTGGTCATTTGTGCTCCGTTCTTGATCCAATGTTTAAGGCGTTCTTCGTTGTACACTACCTTGTTTTCATCTTCGGTGGGATTATACCAGCCTATCTCTTCTTTTGCTCTTCCGTTACGTGGACTACGAGAATTTGCTACTACGATTCGGTAGCTGGGTGCGTTTCTTTTGCCTGTTCGTTTTAATCTTATTTTTAACATGATATTTTTGAACAATACTTTACAACTCTTTGCAACATTTTACTATTTTTTTTTATTTCACTGCCACCTTTCCAAAGCATCTTGGGCTGCTGCCTGTTCTCCTTCTTGTTTACTGCACCCCTTCCCTACTCCAATCTGTTTGTTGTTTAGGAAAACACCCATCCGGAAGCTTTTAGCGTGGTCTGGACCCCACTCATCCAAAACATTATAAGTGGGCGTGATTCCTACTTCTTCTTGCGCAATTTCTTGAAGAGTGGATTTTGCATCTTTGTATTTTCGGTTTTTAACAATTTCTTCAATTTTATAAAATAGCTTCTCTTCCAGGAACTCTTGGCAAGTTCTGTAGCCTTGGTCCAAATAAATTGCACCCAAAAGTGCTTCAAAAGTGTTTGCCAGAATGTACTCGCGCTCCCGTCCGCCAGAGTCATGCTCCCCTTTTGATAAAAATAGGTAGTTGCCCAAGTTAAGTCTTTTTGATTCTTCGGCAAGGGACGAAGTGCAAACAAGAGCAGCTCTGATATTTGTCAAATTCCCTTCCGGTTTATTTGGATACTTTTTGAAGAGCTTTTCTGAAGTTGCAAGCTCCAGTACTGCATCTCCGAGAAATTCCAACCTTTCATTTGAACCCAGTTCAAAGTCTGGGTTCTCGTTTAGGTATGATCTGTGCACGAAAGCGTTTTTGGCCAGAGTTTTGTTTTCAAAGTTTATGTTTATCTTTTTTTCAAGGCTTTCAAGATCCATGCTTTGTATTTAGTGTTTATTGCTAATGGTTGATAGATGCCTTTCTGAGGTTCTGATAAACTATCAACAATCAACTATAAACAATGAGCAATCAATTTTTAAGTTTCAATATCTTTCTTTTCAACTACTGTTCCTAATACGCCGTTTACAAACTTACTTGAATTATCACTTCCAAATTCCTTAGCTAGTTCTACAGCCTCGTCAATTGCAACCTTTGGTGGTACATCCTGAGCAATAACCAACTCAAAAATAGCTATTCTTAAAATTATCAAATCCACTTTGGCTATCTGCTCTAGTGGCCATTCAGGAGCTGTCTCCTGGATAATTTGGTCAAGGCATTCCTTATTTTCAGTTACACCCCGAATTAAAAGATTTGCCAGATCCTCATCATAATTTTTTAATTCCAGAACTTCTGCAGCTGTGCGAACAGCCCCACTAAGCTCTTGAGAAAGTACTGACCAGGAAAAAAGTGTTGCTAGACTTACTCTCCTGGCATTGTGTCTAGGATCCATAAGCAGTTTGGCAGATTTACAGCCTGACATTTCTTGGGAATTACAGTTCAGCGGAAAGTGAATATTCCCAGTTTGGTTGGCTGGTTTACTGTTAAAGGACTTTTCTACCCCGATAATGACCGCAGTTTAGGCATACTCTGTGAGGTAGACGTTCCTCCCCACAGTTTGGACAAGTCACAACCATAGTTGCGCGGAGCTTTTGCTGTGACCGCCTGCGGTTTTTTCTTCCTATTGAGATTCGCTCTTTTGGTACTGCCGCCATAACTTTGCCTATTGTATCAGCTTTAGGCAATACCTGCAAGATGTAGTATTAGAGTGTAGCTTTTCTAATTAACTGAATCTGCTATTTATTTCAAAAGTTTTGAGGGACCCTCTTAGCTCTTTTTGGCTAGAATTGAAATAGAGGTTGCGCCAAAGCCGCGCTGACGAATTATTTTGAGACTGTTTACTTTTTGGGGTAGTTCTGTTTCTTTTGCGTGGTCGAAAATGATAACTCCTTTCAGATTTAGAATTTTCTCCAGTTGTTTGAGGAGATGAATTTGGGCGCCTATGGAATACGGGGGGCTGAGGAAGATAAGATCAAACTTACTATTAGTTCTATTTTCAACAAAGCTCATTGCATCTGTCTGAATTACCTCTCCCCTACTCTCCTCCGCTAAGGCTCCGGAGGTTGAGTTCTCAAAACCCATTTTCTTCAAGTTGATCTTTATTGCACGGATGGATTTTGGATCGTTATCCACAAAAACAGCTTTTTCTGCTCCGCGAGAAAGGGCTTCTAGTCCGTAGGAACCACTGCCGGCGAAGAGATCAAGAACTTGTGCTCCCTCTACCAAGCCGTAGAGCATAGAAAAGACTGAATGCCTGACAATACTTTGGGCAGGGCGGATGTCTTTGTACGGCACTTCTATTTTTTGTCCTTTTGCGCTTCCTGTAATTATTCTCATACATATAGATTAACTCAGATATTAAAAAGTATGAATACTATTGGCACGGATTTGCGCTGATTCTGTCCTCTTCAGTGCTTACTACTTGCTACTTACTACTTGCTACTATACTCCATCCTCCAACAGGCACTCAGACGCCTTGACACCCAGCTCCTCCACCGG
>CAZOPS010000022.1:0-11530 GCA_964581885.1 uncultured Candidatus Saccharibacteria bacterium
GGTAATAGTTGTAGGAATCCCCTTTGGCTTTGTCCTTCTCCCTTTTTTGTATTATAATAGATTCAGTATGACCCAAAAAATTATTAAAACTGGAAACAGTGCGGCCGTTACCATACCCGCGGAGTTTTTGGAAGCGCTTTGTTTAAAAATTGGTGATACCGCAGAGGCCAGAGTGGATTTTAGGGAGGGAACTATAACTTATAAGTTCCCAAATGGTAGACAATTGTCTCTAGAAGGGGCGAATGTTGAGGGAGATGTAAATTTAGAAGAGGAGGAGGCCGGTGGAAAATGAAGAAAAAAACCTGGTGGTTTTTGGTGGGAATGGTTTTTCTAACTTTTTTCTGTCTTCGACTTAACTTTCCTCGAGTCCCAATCCGCATAGATACAGGCCCAGTTAAATTTGCAACCGAAATTGGGGGTCCTATTTCTTTTTTTGGTTTTTCCAACAATTTAGAAATCAAAAAGGGTTTGGATATTCAGGGAGGTATTCGCGTTGTTTTGGAGGCGGGCATGTCGGAGATTCCTGCTGAACGCCGGGAGGAAGCAATGAAATCAGCTAAGGAAGTTGTAGAAAGGAGAGTTGACCTTTTTGGTGTTACTGAGCCTAATATTCAAACTTCCAAAAGTGGAAATTCCTGGAGAGTGGTTGTGGAGTTACCCGGGGTCACAGATACAGAGCAGGCATTAAGTCTGATTGGTGAGACAGCTCAATTAGATTTTCGTAAACCTGTTTATCAAGATGTTGCAGAAACTTCTCCTGAGCAGGGGGAAAGTGAACTTTCGGAGCAATTAATCGGTTTTGAGAGAACAGACCTTACTGGTAGCAGTTTGAAAAATGCGGAAGTTACTTTCAATCAGCAGACGGGCGAAGCTCAGGTGGCAATTGAGTTTGACGAGGAAGGAGCAGAATTATTTGAGCAATTGACAGGTGAGTTGGTGGGAGAACCCTTGGCTATATTTTTAGATGATCAGCCGATAAGTGCCCCTCGGGTTCAAGAGAAAATTACACAGGGAAAAGCTGTAATTAGTGGGCAGTTTAGTTTGGATGAAGCACAGAAATTAGCAATTCAGCTTAATGCAGGTGCACTACCTGTTCCACTTGAAATTGTGGAGCAAACACAGATAGGAGCAACCTTGGGGCAGGCATCAGTGCAAAAAAGTATAATTGCCGGCCTGGTAGGTCTATTGATGGTGGGGCTTTTTATGATTTTGTATTATGGCAGGTTGGGAGTGCTTGCAGATTTAGTTTTGCTTGAATACGGTTTAATAACTCTAGCTATTTTTAGGCTCTTTCCTATAACACTGACCATGGCAGGAGTTGCCGGTTTTATATTGTCTGTTGGTATGGCAGTAGATTCAGAAATTATAACTTTTGAACGCATTCGTGGAGAGCTACGCAAAGGTACCCCCAAGAAAAGAGCGCTTGAAAAAGGTTTTGTTAGTGCCTTGGATGCAATTAAGGATGCAAATGTTTGTACACTAATAATTTGTTTTTTGCTTTTTAATCCCTTTGAATGGGGGTTTCTAAATACAGCAGGGATGGTACGTGGTTTTGCGCTTACCTTGGCTCTGGGAGTTTTGGTGGGGTTGTTTACAGGTGTGGTAGTTACCAGAACTTTGGTTCGGACTTTTTATTAGTAACTTTTTGGAATACCGAATGATTTATTTTCTACGATACAAAAAGATATATTTTTTAATTTCTAGCATCTTTTTGACTCTCAGCGTTGGCTCTTTAGCTTTTTGGGGCTTGCGCCCGAGTATTGATTTTACAGGGGGAAGTGTCTTGGAGCTCTCGCTCCAAGAAAATTACAAATTACAAATTTTAAATTTCAAATCAGAATTGGGAGATTTAGGGGAGAAGCTGATTTCTGTCCAATCTGTAGGGGAGGAAAATACTTTGCTGAGATTGAAGCCGATTGGGGAAAAGGAGAAAAATGAAATTCTTAGTTCATTGCAGGAGGTGCTCCCAAGTATCGAAGTGGTAAGGTTTGAAACGGTTGGTCCTACTTTGGGGCGAGAGCTTCTTACTAAGACACTTATTGCAGTAGTGTTAGCTCTTGGGTTTGTTGTTGCATATGCAGCCTGGCAGTTTAAAGATTTGATGTATGGAATTTGTGCTGCACTAGCAATGCTTCACGATACAGTTATCCTGCTCGGCTTCTTTGCTGTTTTAGGCTACTTTTTGGGTGTTGAAGTGGATACTTTATTTGTTACCGCTGTTCTTACCACCTTGTCTCTTTCTGTTCACGATACGGTAGTGGTGTTTAATTCTGTACGGCAAGAAGCAAAAAGCTACGGAAAAGCAATAAGTACTTCTCAATACGACAATGTTGTTAATAAAGCAATAAATGCAACCATTGTCCGAGCTTTAAACGACTCGTTTACAATTATTTTTATGCTTCTTTCCTTGGTTCTTTTGGGGGGAGAAACTATTCGATGGTTTGCGGTAGCACTTCTTGTTGGAACAATTTTGGGAACTTATTCTTCTACTTTTATTGCTGCGCCACTGCTGACCGTTTGGAAAGACCTCGCGAATAAACGCCAATAAAGAGCGAATTTACGCGAATTGGTTACTTAATTTTCTATATTTTATATATGGATATAGAGGAGAATATGTGAGAGTGTGAAAAAAATAGTGTTTTATTGCTTTACGGCTGCCGAGGCTTTGGTTAATCTGTAACTAACTGGAATTCGCTTGTGCGAATTCCTTACGGAAACCAAAAGCCCCGGCAGACTTTTTCTACTCGGTAGGCTCGAGGAGGTCCTCGAGCACGTACCCCAGATTCACACCGTGCCTGTTTTCTACTAGCACGTAGTACTGGGGTCCGAGTAGACCCACGTGCTCTCTCCAGTTCTCATCCTTTGCGACGACGAGAACGGTGCCTTCTTGCACCCGTGGTGCAAGAGGCTCGAAAGCGAATTCGGGATCAGGGTAGGTTTTTGCCAGCGTCTCCTGCTGGCAGATAACTGTTGCTCCGGGGTGTAGCCACTCTGGAGCCGCGTGGCCCCAGGAGAGCGCTACCAGTAGTGAGAGACCTAGTGTGCCTCCTACAGCAACCCAGAACTTATTTGGTGCTATCATGTTGCCTCTTTCTCCTTTTCTATTGATTCCGTCTCTAAACAATACAACCAATTATACCAATAATATAGGGCATTTTCAACTTAAAAAGTCCTATATTTAAGTGTGTGTTAAAATTGCTCTGTGCCTCAATATGCGTGGAAGATAAAAAATGAAGATTTTTTTAATCAGGTACGAGATTTGGAAGAGTCGGATTTTTTGGAGAAAATTACTCAGGAGCTTTTACGCCAGCGGGATATTAGCGAAGCTTCCGCCCGAGAAGAGTTTCTGAACCCTCCGCATCCTCAAGAAATACCACCAGAACAAGTTGGTTTGTCCTCAACTGAATTGCAAAAAGCGGTGGAACTTGTTTTTTCTGCAATGAAAGAAAACAAGCCTATTATTATTCACGGTGATTTTGATGCTGATGGTATTTGTGCAACTGCAATTCTTTGGAAAACTATTTATCGTGGATTTGGTTACGAAAATTGTTTGCCTTTTATTCCCAACCGATTTAAGCAGGGATACGGGATCTCGGAGAGTTCTCTCCGAGAAATTACAAATAACAAATTTCAAATTACAAATAAAGACCGGAGGGGACTGTTGATTACTGTGGATTGCGGTATAACTGCTAGTGAGGAAATAGAGATTGCGCGGGAGATGGGGTGGGATGTGTTGGTAACAGATCATCACCAAAAAGCAAAAGAAGTGCCGGAAGCTCCTCTTGTCTGGACAGATAAGGTTTGTGGGGCAGGTATAGCATATACACTCGCCCAGGGGCTCGTAAATACCAAATATCAAATTTCAAATAACAAAAGCAGAACGGAGACCATTACAAACGATCTATTAGAGCTAGTGGCGTTGGCGACTGTAGCAGATGTAGAGCCTTTGTTGGGGGCTAACAGATCGTTTGTGAAGTATGGTTTGCAAACCTTGAATAGAAGGCCGAGTGTGGGAATGCGGGAATTAATTAAGGTTGCTGGTATAGAGGGGGGTAGTGTAGGTACCTATGAGCTAGGGTGGTTATTAGGACCTCGGATAAACTCTGCTGGTAGGTTAGCGTCTGCAATGCAATCTCTTCGGCTTCTTTGTGCTACTGATAGAGACGCGGCAAGGAAGTTAGCACGGGAGCTAAACCGCCTTAATAGTAAGCGACAGGACAAAACAGATTCTATGCTTGATATTGCACAAAATGAGGCAAAAGTTCTGGCAGAGGAACATAAACTTTTAGTGGTTAGCCACCAAAATTTTCACGAAGGTGTGATTGGTCTTGTAGCTAGTAAGTTAAGCCGAGAATATTCTTTGCCCTCTATAGCTATTTCGGAAAATGGAAAAATTTCTAAAGGGTCTGCTCGTTCGGTAGCAGGCTTTAATATTATTGAAGCCCTGCGGGAGATGGAGCACATGTTGGAAGGTGTGGGGGGCCATCCTATGGCTGCTGGCTTTACCATTAAGACTGAACTGGTCCAAGAGTTTAAAAAAGAATTTTTAGAGCTGTCCTCGCGAATGTTAGATGGGAAGAAACTTAAGCCAGAATTGGAAATAGATATGCAAATCCCATTATCTTTTGTTTCGTGGGATTTGTGGGAGGTGGTTGAAGTTTTTAAGCCATATGGTTGTGGTAATCCTGCTCCAGCCTTTGTTTCTACTTGTGGTGTTACCGATGTTAGTGCGGTAGGAAGGGTCGGCAAACATTTGAAACTTACTGTGCAGGAGGTTGATGATTCTGCAGGCGGAGATCTTTTGCCGAGTAGTTTTGAAGTAATTGGTTTTGGGATGGGACAGAGGGCTGCAGAATTGCGACTGGGCGATGTGGTCCAAATTGTTTATTCTTTATTAGAGAATAAGTGGCATGGTAATAGATCTTTGCAGCTAAAGGCGAAGGATATAAGAAAGCTTTCTCGGAATGACTAAGGCGTTTGAAACTGGCTGCTGCTTGTGGACTCGTAATTTTCGTAATTTTGATTTTTGCCCGCAGATCTAATGAGTTCCAGGGCTTCCTGGTCTAGGGTAGGGTTAATTGGTTCTATTTCCTCTTCTTTTATTTCAGCAAATTCTAAATCAGTCATGGTCTGATAAACCTCAAAACCGACCCAAATAAAGGAGGTAAATAGCGAAAATGTGAGAAGTATTATCCAATCTTTACTCATAGAGATAGAAAAAGGATTCAAGTGTTAAATTATAATTTTCTTGTGTAGCTTGGTAGCCTTTTCTTGCGCTAAGAGCTTCTACGTTTGTTTGCCGGAGACCACTTTGTATTTCGTAGAGATATTGGAGGAAAGAAGTATAAGAACCCCGCAGCTGCAATTGGTACGGTACTTTCATTATCTTGATTGTGTTATTGGGAACAGAAGTGTCTGTCTCTGTTGAGGAGGTGAAGTTTAAGTACTCTAATTTCATTTGGTTTAATTCTGCGCCGGAGTAAAGACTTTCTAACAGTTGGGAGGTACTCTCACCATGGGGCAAGCTCCTTTCAATTGTTGATAGATCAGTACGAACTTTCCGTAATTCTGTTTGCGCTTTTGAGAGGTCTTTTATCTTTTGGTCAAGCTGTTCTACAATTTTTTCTTGCTCACTTATTTTTTTACGTAGCCTAACTATAGTAATGAGGGCTGGACGGATAGCAAAGAGCCCGAATACAGCAAGTGAGAGCAAAGTTAGTCCTAGCATAGTATACGCGCGCCTTTGTTGGGGACGGAAATATTTTCTTTTGTATTTCCAAGCAAATCTTGCCATAGTTGTATTAGGTTGGTTTATTATATTTGTAGGCTTTAGGGGTGAGATTAATACTCAGCCCAAAGTCTAAGGATCCACTAGCATTTATTTGTGCTTGTTCTAAGGCTACAGTTTTTAATTCTTCTGATGTAGCAAGCATAGTAAGAAAATGAGCGAAGTTTCGTGGGGTGGAGGAAGATCCCTTTATTTGAAGTGTTTCTTCGTCTGCAGAAATTCCTGTAAATGTAACTTCAGGAGGAATTTTTTCTGTAAGGTTTTCTAGTATTCTGGAGTAGTAGTTCTTGTTTTGATGAATTTCCTTTATGGCGCTTAATTGGTCTTGAGTTTTTTTAAATTCGTTTTCAAGATTTTGGGTGGTACGTATTATTGTTTTCTTTGTTTTGATTTCTTCAGTTAGATTAATAATTTGACGATCAAGGAGGAACCGAGCAAAAAAGGCACTTAGAACAGCTATCTGGGTGGTAATTATGACTAAGCGGCCCGCAGTTGTGGACCAGTAAATAAACTTGTTCCAAAAGGGGCTTTCTTCGAGAGTTTGACTAGGGGCTAGGTTGATGCTCATAGGACAGGTTTTTGTACATTGGTTAAGAGACAGAGTTACGCTTCTTCGGCCCTATTTAGTTTTCTACTCCATCTTGATTTGAGCCGAGAGGCTTTGTTCTTGTGAATTACACCCTTAGCTGCAGCTTTGTCTAAGGTCTTTTGGGCGTCTGTTAGCAACTCTTCTTTTGATTCTTCTACTTCTTTTCCTGTGCTTATTCTTCTAACCTTCTTTGCCAGCAGCTCTATTTTATCTTTCCACCTCTTGTTTATTTTTGTCCGCCGTTTAGTCTGGCGTTCCCTTTTTTTGCTTGATTTAAGATGAGCCATATGAGCCTCCCTTCAGTCGGCAAATTACAAAATCCAAATACCAAATAAATCCCAAATTAAAGATTATAAATAACAAACGTCTGGAACTTGGTATTTGAGATTTGGTGCTTAGAGCATATCATCTTCTTGCTCCTTTACGCAATAGGATGCTAGCATAAGGCTTGCTGTGATTGCTCAATTTTTTGAGAATGGAAAAAAGCTACTAACTCGGCGAGAAACAGGTATCCTCTCTGCAGCCTTCTTTATTATGATTACTGTATTTGCTTCCCGCTTTTTGGGGTTGGTTCGGGACCGCCTCTTGACCGGTTTTTTTGGTGCTGGTGCTGAGTTAGGAGTTTTTTGGGCGGCAGTGGAGATTCCAGATACCATTTTTTACGTTTTAGGTTCTGCAGTTTTCTCGTCTTCCTTTATACCTATCTTTACGGATTATTTGTCTTTGGAAGAGGCTGATTTTGATGACATAGAATTTAGAGATGGCGAAGCTTGCTTCGACGATGCTTGGCAAATGGGTGGCGCAGTTCTAAGACTGGCCCTCTTAGTTTTTTTTGTTTTAGGAGGGTTGATCTTTATTTTTTCTAAGCCTATATCAAGGATGGTTGCGCCCGGTTTTAGTTCTGCAGAAATTACTTTGATGAGTGGTTTGGTGCGAGTGATGACGCTAGCTCAGTTTTTCTTTGTGTTGAGTTATTTTTTGACTAGTGTTCTTCAATCCTTTCAAAGGTTTTCTCTGCCAGCATTGGCATCTTTCCTTTATAATTTGGGAGTTGTTTTTGGGATACTTGTGCTAACACCCCGTTATGGTATTTGGGGCCCTGCCTGGGGTATGGTATTGGGTTCTGTTCTCCACTTTGTGGTGCAAGTTCCTTTGGCAATATCATTTGGATTTAGTTTTAGAGGTTTGTGGGGAAAACTTATGCATCCGGGAGTGAAGCGGGTTTTGAAAATAACAATTCCCAGAGTAATAGCTCTGTTAGGAGATAAGCTAAGTCTAATTGTTCAAGTAAGTTTGGCGTCACTTATTCCCACTTTAGATAGTGTATCTAATGTTGCAGTTCTTACTTTTGCTCGGCACTTAGAGCTCCTGCCTATTGGTCTCTTTGGAGTTAGTTTTTCTCAGGCAACTCTTCCTTCTCTTTCTCGCAATCGCAGTGCAGGTAAAATAGATGAATTCAAAGATGTTTTTATATCGTCTCTCCGTAAAACTTTTTTCTTAGTTTCACCGGCAGCTATTATTTTGTTAGTTCTAAGAATTCCTGCTGTTAGATTAGCGTTTGGTGCAAAGCGCTTTTCTTGGAAAGCTACTGTCCTTACTGGTTATGCAGTAGCTTTCTTTTCTTTGGGAGTTGTTTTTTATTCTGCCCTTCATCTTTTAAAGCGCGCTTTCTACGCTTTGGAAGAGGCAAAAATTCCTGTATATACTAGTTTATTCTTTACCGCGTTTGGTATAATTTTGGCCTGGGTTCTAACCCGTAAGTTTGGTTTTGGAGTTTGGGCGATTCCTTTAGCTTTGTCCGTAAGCGGGGCTTTACAAGCAGGACTTTTGTTTCTTTTATTAGAACGAAGACTGGGAATGTTTGATCGGGAAGCATTACTTGTTCCCATAATTAAGATTGGTTGGGCAACGCTCTTTTCTGGAATTGCTTTGTATTTGCCCATGCGCTATCTGGATAAGTTAATCTTTGATACTACTAGGGTTTTAGGGTTACTCCTACTGACCGGTATAGCCAGCTTTTTTGGGGGGTGTGTATATCTAGGTTTAACTTGGCTAATGGATGTAAAAGAGACGAAACTTTTTTTGGAATACATTCTTTCTCGTTTACGTGCTTTAGGCATACCTCTTTAAATTTTTCTCAGCTTTAAATCCCTCAGTATGTTAATATTTTCAGGTAATGACGAAGGTGACTCAAGCCAAAATTAGAAATTTTGCAGTTATTGCACATATTGATCACGGTAAATCTACCTTGGCCGATAGGATCTTGGAAGTTACGGGAACTATGGAACCTCGGAAAATGAGAAAACAGGTTTTAGATGGGATGGAATTAGAGCGAGAGAAGGGAATAACAATTAAGCTGAAAGCCGTTAGGATGACCTATCAGCTTTCAGCAAATTCCAAGTTTCAAATTTCAAATAACAAATTAGAAGAGAAGACAGACGACCCAAAAGGCAATTCGAGTCACGAGTTACGGGTTACGGATCACGATTCTTATATTTTAAACCTAATTGACACTCCTGGACATGTGGATTTTTCTTATGAAGTATCTCGTTCTCTAGCTGCTTGTGAGGGTGCTCTTCTTTTAGTAGACGCTTCGCAAGGTATCCAAGCCCAAACAGTTTCCAATGCTTACAAAGCTCAGGATCTGGGGTTAAAACTTATTCCCGTGGTTAACAAGATTGATTTGGAGTACGCAGATCCGGAAGGTACAGCACAGGAAATGTGTGACCATTTTGGGTTTTTAGAGGACGAAATTGTTTTTACTTCTGGAAAAGAGGGAATTGGTGTTCGTGAGGTTTTGGAGGCTGTAGAAGAAAGAGTTCCCCCGCCTTCAGGGGCGTCGGAAGCGCCATTAAGAGCTTTGGTCTTTGATTCTTTTTATGATGAACATCAAGGTGTGGTTGCTCTTGTTAAGATAGTGGATGGCCGGTTGCTCAGTGATGGTTATGAAGGCAAAGTACGCCTTAGATTTCTGGGCTCTGAGGCAATTTGTGAGCCGTTAAGTGTTGGCTATTTTGTTCCTGAAATGGAATCGACTGCGTGCTTGCAAACTGGAGAAGTCGGCTATATTGCTACAGGTCTAAAAGACATTTCTAAGGTCCGGGTGGGTGATACTATTACTCTGTCTAAAAGTAAGGGTGCGAAGCCATTACCTGGGTATAGGGAGCCGCGACCCGTTGTCTTTGCTGGTTTATACCCTACCCAAAAGGGTATATTTTTGGAGCTTCGTGATGCTTTGGGTAAACTTAAATTAAATGATGCTGCGTTGGAATACAAACCCGCGTCTTCTTTAGCTTTAGGACGTGGTTTTGAAGTAGGCCTTTTGGGTTTGTTGCACTTAGATATTGTGAAAGAGCGCTTGGAACGGGAATATGACCTTGATCTTATAATTACTGCTCCCACTGTAGAATATAAGGTACGGGTCGAGGATGAAGAGCTTAAGATAAAAAGCCCTTCAAAACTTCCCAGTAGTTATGATCAAATTTTGGAGCCTTGGGTGAGGGCAGAAGTAATAACACCTTATGAGTACATTGGGGATGTAATGAAACTTATTGATGAAGCGAGAGGAGAGTTTGAGGACCAAAAGCATGTTGGGGAAAAGAGAGTGAAATTGATTGCTAACATTCCGCTTTCCGAGATTATTTCCCAATTTTATGATGCGTTAAAATCAGCTTCTTCTGGCTTTGCATCTTTGGAGTGGACTTTTGATGGTTTTCAACCGGTAGATGCTGGCAAACTAGAAATTTTGGTAAATAAAGAAGTGGTAGAGCCTTTCTCTCGCATTGTTATTGCTGACAAAGCTTATGAAGTGGGACGAAGAGTAGTAAAAAAACTGAAAGAGGTGCTCCCTCGTGAGCAATTTTCTGTACCTTTACAAGCTGCTTTTAAAGGGCGGGTTATTGCTCGCGAGGATATCCCTGCTATGCGAAAAGATGTTACAGCTAAGCTTTACGGTGGGGATCAAACTCGGAAAGATAAACTTTTAAAACAGCAAAAGAAGGGCAAAGAAAATCTTGCCCAAATTGGTTCTGTTTCTGTTCCTAAGGATGCCTTCCGTAAAATCTTGGAAATTTAGTGAAACTCAGAAAAATTCTAATTTTTCTGCAAGTTGAACTAATCCTGCACCCTACGTGGTGCAGGATCCGTATGCGGTCCGTGGTAAATCTTCTTGACTTCTATTATCACTCTTACTAAAATAGTGCTAGAAGAAGAAAAATTCTAAATTCGAATTTCCCCGGCCTCGCCGAGGCGGCGAGCCGAGGGCGGGCGAAGCTCCAAATAGGGGAAATGCGAAGTACGGAATTAGAAGTTCTAATTTAATTTATAATTTAAAATTGGAAATTTAAAATTTACTACCATGGCTGTTTCTGATCTTACAGAAAGACAACAAAAACTTCTCAGTGCTGTAATTCGAGAATATGTTAAGGAAGCCGAGCCTGTAGGTTCCAAGACATTGGTTGATCGGTACGATTTAGATGTTTCTCCAGCAACAGTTAGGAACGAAATGGTGCGGTTGATTGAGGAGGGTCTTTTGGAAAAGCCACACGCCTCGGCAGGGCGGGTACCCACTACCATGGGCTATCGTTTGTATATAAGCGAGCTCTTGGAGGAAGAAGACCTTCCAGTTATTGAGGAAGTCTCGCTTAAACAGCGGCTGTGGCCGCAGCGCTTTAGGAAACATTCCCTTTTTCAGGAGGCAGCTCGTGCTCTTGCTGACAGTTCTAAGTTGCTGTCTATGATCAAGATGGGTGATTCGTTTTACCACGCTGGTGCTGTTAACGTTCTTGATCACCCCGAGTTTTTTGATATTGATGTTACTCGGACTGTTTTACATCTCTTAGATAAAAAAGAGCTAGTTTCGGAGCTTTTTTCAAAAGTTGTGGCAGATCAGGGTGTAAACACCTTAATTGGTACAGAGTTGGATCTTGATAGTTTGCAATCTTGCGGAGTTGTTTTTTCTCATTTTCAAACTGGTGGTGAGCAAGGAATAGTAGGTGTTCTGGGGCCAAATAGAATGCAGTATTCTAAAGTATTTCCCCGTGTGCGGTATATGAGCACACTTCTCGAGGAGCTTGGAGGTAGTTGGTAAGCCGCTCAGAAGCGGAAATTACAAATTCAAAAATCCAAATATCAAATAAATTCCAAATTTCAAA
>CAZOPS010000023.1:0-11255 GCA_964581885.1 uncultured Candidatus Saccharibacteria bacterium
ACTACTTACTACTTACTACTTACTACTTACTACTTACTACTTACTACTTACTACTCGCTACTCTCATTTAATTGGGAGCGATGTTTTTAGTATCTAAATATTGTTTCAATCTTGGGTAGTTATCTATGTCGGTGATAATTTCTTGGGCGGCAGCACGGGTGGTTTTAATTAGGTCTATGTCAGAAAGTGATGCAAACTTAAATTCAGGAATACCGTGCTGCTTTGCTCCATAGATTTCACCAGGTCCCCGCATTCGTAAGTCGATTTTTGCTAGTTCTAGCCCTGAGTCATGCTTTTCTAAAGCTTTGAGCCGTTTTCTAGTATTTTCACCCTTTTTGGATGTAAATAGTAGGCAGTAAGAATCTTGACCACTTCTTCCTACACGGCCCCTGAGTTGGTGCAAGCTTGCTAGGCCAAAGCGGTGTGCACCTTCAATAACCATTACATTGGCTTGGGGTATATCTACTCCAACTTCTACAACTGGGGTAGAGACTAGGATTTGGATTTTTCCTTGCCTGAATTCTTTTGTTACCCTTTCTTTTTCTCCGCTTTCCATCTGTCCATGGAGTAATCCTACTCTAAATTCTGAAAAAGTTTCTTTAAGCCTTTTGAACTCGGTAGTAACAGCTTTTACATCTTTGAGGGTTTCGTGGTCGGATTCTTCAATAAGAGGGCAGATAAAAAAAGCTTGGTTGGTTAGACCCCCTTTCCGCCTTCCGCTTTCCTCTTTCCGTGTTCTGTTCTGAGCTGTGCGCTGAACGCTGGTAGCTGATAGCTGTTTTTTTATCCACTGATAGCCCGCCTTGCGTTTTCTTTCTGGTATTACCCAGGTTTTAGTGGGTTTAACTCCGGGTGGAAGCTCGTCAATAGTTGAGATGTCTAAATGGCCGTAGCTTGTTAGAGCAAGGCTTCTGGGAATTGGAGTGGCAGTCATTGTGAGATTGTGTGGCGTTTTTCCTCTGATGTTATTACTATTTAGAAGTTTTGCTCTTTGCTTTACCCCAAATCGATGCTGTTCATCAATGATAACCAGACCTAAGTTTTTAAGAATTTTTTCACGATGGAGGAGTGCGTGAGTTCCAATTATTATTGTGGGGGTTTCTGTTTGTTTCTTGTGATTATTAGTGGTTCCTGTTTGCAAGGAAATTGATATTTGGAATGGTTCCAGGTACTTTTTGAAGTTTTCGTAAACTTGTTTAGCAAGAATTTCTGTGGGTGCCATATAGGCAGTGTTTTTTTTAGCTAGGGCAGTTGCATATGCAGATGTTACAGCTACTATGGTTTTTCCCGAGCCCACATCGCCTTGAAGTAGGCGGTTCATTGGTTTTTCTTTCTCTAAATCTTTCTGAATTTCAGCAACACATCTTCTTTGCGCGTCTGTTAAGTTGAACGGCAGGCTTTTTATTAGTTTGGTGATTTCTTCTTTTTGTTTTGTGGTCAGCACAATGGGGGGAGCAGATTTTTGTTCTTGCCATTCGTATCGTTTCTTAAGAGTTTTTAACTGAAACCAAAACATTTCTTCGAAAGCTATCCGCTTTCTTGCCTTTTCAATTTCTTTTTGGTTACGTGGGAAATGAATAAAGTTTAGAGTCTTTTTGAGGTCTAAAATATTATATTTTTCCTTAATTTGTTTTGGTAGGGGGTCCTTTGGTTTTTGTTCTAGATTTTCAAAAACAGCTTTTAGTCGTGCTCGCAGCCATTTGGAGGATACTCCGTGTGTCTCTGGATATATGGGGACGAGACGACCAGTGTGAATTAAATTTTTGGAGCGTGGGGTAGTTGGACCTTTTTTTTGTTTGGTTGCTTTTTCATATTCTGGACTGAGAAACGCTGGTTGGCCAGAAAAGTTTTTGAGCTTTCCCGAAAAGTAGAATGTTTCGCCTTGATGGATGGTGTTAGTGATGTAGTGTTGGTTAAACCAGACAAGTAATAGGGTTCCGGAGCTGTCAGCTACAATTGCTTTGGTTAGCTTTTTTCCTCGTCGGGTAAATATATTTTTTATTTCCAGGACCTCACCTTTAATGGTTGCTGGTTCTCCTGCTAGGAGGCTAGAAATTTCACTAATTTTTGAAAAGTCTTTGTATCTTGTTGGGTAATGGTGGATAAGGTCGTTGACAGTCTCAATGCCCAAATTTTTAAGGCGCTTTTGGTATTTTTTACCCACGAATCGAATCTTTGAGACAGGATCTGTAAGTTTCATCAACCTAAAATTATGGGAAGTATGGAGCTAAGAATTATTGCAATAGAAGTTACGGCAATGATCACTTGCCAAATTTTCTTGTGTTTACGGAAAAACCCAATCATTGTTGTGTTTCTTATTTTCCCATAACTCTTGCCATATCGTCAAACAGGCTCTACTTTTTACCCTCCTTCGCCGAAAGACTCTGCGAGTGTAAGTCTGTGTTTATTTCCATATTGCTGCTATTATACCAGCAGAGGAGAGGTTAGGTTGCTCCCTTCTTTGTATTTTGCTAAACTAGGAGCGAATGTTTTCTAAGCATATGTCTAGAAGAAATAAATTTCCCTCACTTTTTGGCAATCGTCGAAATAAAAGAAAGCGCCGGCTTAGTACTAGACGTTGGCTACCAATTATTTCAATAGCCGCCTTAAGCCTGTTTGTGGTGATAACGCTTGGTTCCATAATGAGCTTGGCGGTTTTTGCTTTTTATTCTAGCAAGTTACCTTCCCCGGACAAACTTACAGCAAGAGAAAGAGTGCTTTCTACCAAGATTTACGATCGAAATGGTGAGCTACTTTATGATGTTCACGGAGATCAAAACAGGACCCTTGTCCAGTTGGAAGATGTTCCGGAGCACTTGATTCAAGCTACATTGGCTGCTGAGGATTCTGATTTCTATGCTCATAAGGGATTTGATCCTCTTGGTATTCTTCGAGCTTTTTACAATGTAATAGTTCATCGTCGCTTGCAAGGCGGTTCCACTGTTACACAGCAGGTAGTGCGGAACACTGTGATTTCTAGGGAGCGAACGCTCACTCGTAAGATTAAAGAATTGATATTAGCTCTTCAAATTGAGAGAAAGTATGGTAAAGATGAAATTCTCCAAATGTATCTTAACGAAGCTCCTTATGGTGGTCAGGCTTATGGGGTTCAGGCAGCATCCGAGGTTTATTTTTCCAAAGATGTTCAAGAATTGACTTTAGCTGAGTCCGCTTTTTTGGCTGGGATGCCTCAGGCACCGTCGAGATATTCTCCGTACCGTGATCCAGATACAGCAAAAGCGCGGCGTAATTACGTTTTGCATTTGATGCAAAATAGAGGTTGGCTGGGGAGGGGTGGGCAGCGCCATTTTCTCTCTCCGGAGGAGGCGGAGGAGGCAAAGCAGACGGAGCTTGTTTACTCCCCGCCCGGTGGTGAGATTAAGGCTCCGCATTTTGTAATGTATGTGAAGGAGTTGCTGACAGATCGCTATGGGGCTAGTTTGGTAGAGCAAGGGGGGCTTAAGGTCACTACCACGCTGGATTTGGAAAAACAAGAAGAGATGCAAACTATTGTCTCGGAAGAGATTGAACGGGTGGCTCAGTATGATATTGGGAATGGAGCTCTTTTAGCTATGGATCCCCAGACTGGTGAGATTTTAGCAATGGTTGGTTCCAAAGATTTCTTTGCTGATGATTATGATGGTCAGGTAAATGTTACACTTCGCTCTCGTCAACCTGGTTCTTCAATAAAACCAATTGCATATGCAACTGCTTTTAAGCAGGGGTATACGCCAGCAACAGTTTTGTTTGATGTACCTACCAAGTTTCCGGGGGGCTCAGGCCAGCCGGATTACGAGCCGGAAAACTACGATGGAAAGTTTAGAGGTCCCGTAAAACTACGCTATGCTTTGGGAAATTCAATTAATTTAATAGCAGTTAAGCTGTTAAAGTTGGTTGGTGTGCCGGAAATGATTGAGACAGCACATGATTTGGGAATTACTACCCTTAATGAACCGGAGCGGTACGGACTTTCTCTAACTTTGGGTGGCGGCGAAGTTAAACTTCTAGATTTAGTGACTGCCTATTCTGGCTTTGCGAATAAGGGTCGGAGAGTAGAGCCCAATGCTATTTTGGAGGTTACAGACTCTAGCAGTCGTGTTCTTGAGAAGTTTAAACCAACTGAAGGTCACCGAGTTCTTTCTCCCGAAATTGCTTACCTGATTTCTGATATTCTCTCTGATAATGATGCTAGAACTGTGGCTTTTGGGCCCAACAGTTCCTTGCACATTCCTGGCTATTCAGTTGCAGTAAAGACAGGAACGACAAATAAGATGAAAGATAATTGGACTGTGGGGTATACCCCATCTATAGCAGTAGGAGTGTGGGTTGGTAATAATGATAATTCTTCTATGAGCAATGTTGTTTCTGGTATTACTGGTGCAGCACCAATCTGGAATCGAGCTATAAATGTGTTTTTGGAGGGTAAAAGTGATGAGCCTTTTGAGCGCCCCGATGGCATTAAAGAGGCAGATATTTGTAATCTCTCGGGACAAAAGCCGAATCAGTGGTGCTATGTTCCAGGTGAAGAAGAATCCAAGTTTTGCGACATAGGTCAGGAGATTTTCGTAGAAGGCACTGAACCCACAGAGACTTGCAACTTTCATAAAAAGCTTGATCTTTGCAAAGTAGATGGGAAGTTGGCTTCGGATGCTTGTCGTGAGGCGGATGAGGTGGAAGAGAAGATTTTTATAGATTATCAAGCAGCTCTTTCTGAGTGGCAAGAGTATGTGGATGATTGGATTGAGGATCAGCACGGTGATGATGATGCTTATGATCCTCCAACTGAGGAATCTAAGTCTTACATACATCCTGATGATAAGGATGAACCTTGGGTCCGGATTAAGGAGCCGAGCGGTGAAGAAGTTTCACAAAAGTTTAAAGTAAAAGTTGATGTTATTACTCCTTATACTGTAAGTAAGGTCAAATTTTATCTGAATGATAAGCAAGTGGGTAAGGATGATACTAGCATTCCTTATCAGCAGGAAATAAGAATAGAGGACACGACCGTAGCTGAGCATACTCTGAAAGTTAAAGCTTATGATTCAGCTGGAAATGTGGGGGAAGCAAACAAAGATATTATTTTCAAGGGCGCAATGACTGTGTTAGAGGATGAGGATGAAGACGATTCTGCTGGTGAGTAATCTTTCGGTAACTCTACTTACTAAACCCCATTACTAACATTCTGAATAGTGGCTTATTGGGAAGAATTGGAGCTTACGTGGTAGCAGTTTCTACTATTTTTTTGAAGGCTTCTGGGTCCCGAACAGCTAATTCTGCTAGCATTTTTCTGTTAAGATTAATATTTTTCTTTTTAAGAAGGTTAATAAAGCGGCTATAGGAAAGGTCAAATTCATTAAGAGCTGCGTTGATTCGTTGAATCCAAAGCTTGCGCATATCTCTTTTTCTTTGTTTCCGTCCAGCAAAAGCATGTTCTCCAGCTCTTATATATGCTTCGTGTGCTCTTTTGAATAAGCGGGACCTGGTACCTTTGTACCCTTTGGTTTCTTTTAGTATTTTTTTGTGTCGTTTTCGTCGGACTGTACCGGTCTTTACACGTGCCATTGTAGTTTAGCTATGCCGGTGGTTTGCGTTCCCAAAGGCCGCTCGCCCTTTTGGTAATTATTGCTTTAGGCTCGCTTAGAGAAAAATTTGCATTTCAGCAATGCTTATTAAAAGTTAATGTTAGCAAATTTTTCTATACCTTTGTAAACGAAACCCCCGCCATACTTTTTGTTTGTGTTTTGTAATTTGGTCCGCCGGCCGGCGGATTGTAAATTCTTGCTCCTACTTAGGAGCGAGGGTCATATTCATGAACCTTCCTTTTCTTTCGATATCTTTCTCAACTCTACTTGTGTCTTCAAGCTCTTCTTTTATCTTTTCTAATTTTTCGCGTCCAATTTCAGGATGCGCTATTTCACGGCCTTTGAAAAGTAACTCAAACTTAACTGGGTGTCCGTCCTCGAAGAATTCTTTGGCTCGTTCCATTTTTATTCTAAGATCGTTCTCGTCTATGTGGGGACCAATTCTTAAGATTTTTGCTTCTTTACTTTTGGTCCGTTTTTTTTCTTCTGTCCTCCTTTTCTTTTTTTCGTAGATAAATTTTCCAAAATCTAAGATTTTTGCTACAGAGGGAGAAGCTGTGGTAGATACTACCACTAAGTCCAGACCCTGTTCCTTAGCTATTGCTAAGGCTTCTTCCTTATCCATTACTCCTAGGTTTTCCCCTTCAGGGCTGATAATACGAAGTTTTGTGTCTTTTATTTTCTCGTTGACAGGGTAGTACTTTTTTCTCACTTACGGGGGTAATGTTAGCACAAGGCAGTTGTTTTAGCAATAGTAGTAAGAAGAATTTTAGCTCTTTAAAAGCATTTTTTAGATAGCTAGAGTTTTTAATGCTTTTAGATTAAATGATTCGGAGCTGTTTAATTTTTATAGATCAAGTGATTTGTTGGAAATTTTTTCTTGGGCTCGGTTTGCAAATTTTTTAATTTTGGTAGTTCCCAGATCTTCTCCATCGCGAACACGGAGAGATATTTCGTCTCCAGCTGCCTCTTCCCTACTCCCGACAATAAGCATGTAGGGAACTTTTTGTATTTCAGCGTTGCGAATTTTCTTTTCTAGGGTATCGTCATTTGTATCTACTTCTACTCTAAACCTTCCAGTGGCGTTCTCAATTATATTTCTAAGATCTTTTGCAACAGTTTGGGCATATTGATTTTGTTTTTCAGAAACAGGGATTACGAGTGCTTGTACAGGTGCTAGCCAGACCGGGAAGTTTCCTGCGCAATTTTCGATAAAAATACCTAGGAAGCGCTCGATCGAACCGTAGAGAACGCGATGAATCATTACTGGACGCTCTTCAATCCCTTCCCTCGTGGTGTATTTAAGGTCGAAGTTCTCTGGTTGGGCAAAGTCGAGTTGGATAGTGGAACATTGCCAGGTTCGGCCAATAGTATCACGAAGGTGGAAATCAAATTTCGGCCCATAGAAAGCACCTTCGCCCTCATTAGTTTGGTGAGGAACGTCTTTTTCCTCTAGAACCTCGCGCATTATTTTTTCAGCCTGTTCCCACGCATCTTTAGATCCAATTGAATTTTCCGGTTGGGTCGAGAATTCTAAGTGGTTGAGTTCTAACCCAAAAGTTTCGTAAACTTCGAAGCAGAGGTCAATTACTCTCTTTAGTTCATTCTTTATTTGGTTGGTTGTGCAATAGATGTGTGCATCGTCTTGGGTAAATTCGCGGGGGCGCAAAATGCCGCAAGTTTCGCCTGAAGCTTCGTAGCGGTGCACAACTCCCAATTCTCCCATTCTAAGAGGAAAATCTCGGTATGAGCGTGGTTTTGATTTGTAGATGATCATTCCCCCATCGCAATTCATAGGTTTGATAGCCATGTTCCAGTCTTCTGCATCAGCGGTTGTTACTTTATACATCTTTTTTAAGAAGGTTTCGGTGTGACCACTGCGCTCCCAAGTTTTGCGGGTAAGAATTTCTGGTGTGCGCACTTCTACATACCCTTCTCGTTCGTGTATTTCCCGCCAATAACGAATCATTTCCTTGACAATTGTGTAGCCTTTGGGGTGCCAGAAAATGTCAGCGGGGGCAGCAGGATGGAATGAAAACAGATCCAGTTCCCTTCCAATCTTGCGGTGGTCTCGTTCCTTTGCGTTTTCTAGCATTTTTAGGTGCTTTTTAAGCTCTTCTTTGGTTTCAAAGCTAAGTCCGTAGATACGAGTAAGCATGGGATTATTTTCGTCTCCCCGCCAATAGGCTCCAGCAATTTTGTGCAATTTGAAAGCTCCAATTTTGGAACTGTCTTCTACATGCGGTCCGCGGCAGAGGTCAACAAAATCCCCTGTTTTGTAGATTGATACTTTTTCCGTCCCGGGCGAGGAAAAAGCCGGGCTTTGAGACCCTGCTTCGCCGGAGCCCCGCGCTTCGCCGAAGCTACGGCAGAGGCGAGGCTTCACCGAGGCGAGCCGCTCTTTAAAGCCCGGCTTTGAGGAATTGCCCGGGCCTAATTTTCCTTCGGAAGGCGGCCGTTCGCCTTGGGCAATTTCCTCAATTAATTCTAGTTTGTAGGGATTATTCTTAAACATCTCTTTCGCCTCCGCAATTGAAATCTCCTCCCGTTCGAATTTGTGCCCTTCTTTCTTTATCTTTTCCATTTCCTTTTCGATTTGAGGAAGATCCTCGTCAGAAATTGGCTCGGGAAATTCAATGTCGTAGTAAAACCCGTTTTCAATTGCTGGCCCAATCCCAAATTTTGCATTAGGATAAAGTTTCTTTACTGCTGCAGCCATAACATGTGCAACTGAATGCCTCCTTGTTTCTAGATTATGGTTGTTGTTATTGTTCATAATTAAAAAACCCCCTGGCTAGTGCCAGAGGGTCCCTTTTGGGGAGGTTCCACCCTCATTGCCTAACCCGTATGCAGGATCAGGCCTCTTGATTACCTGCTATTTCGCTGCTTTGGCGGCTAAACATTCCAAAGTTGGTAAGTTTTTGGTCAACCGTTTAGCAATTTTATCTTTGCTATAAATCTAACCGCTTCTAGCCCTGCTGTCAAGCACATTTGTCTCGTCTGTGTATTAGACTTTGGCTGTGGAGCCTCACGGACGCGGCTTTCGGCGAAGGAGGGTAACTACCTCCTTGTTAGAAGGGTCTTGCTTGCTAAGTAAGTGACAATGGTAGCAAATAACAAATAAAAATATATCTTTTAAAAACACATCTTTCAGTCTCATCTACACTGTTGTTTTCTGGCTTGCAACGTGCAACGTGCAACGTGCAGCATGCAGCATGCAGCATGCAATATGCAACGTGTAGCATATAACATGCAACATGCAACATGCAACATATAACGTATTGCATATAATATGTTGCACGTTGAAAAAATATGGTAAGGGGGTCTAGATTTTTTTGCGAATACTTGAAATTTAGCTTGTTATTTTGCTAAGCTCCGTTTAGTGGCGGTTTTATTTAGAAGTACAATTTATTTAGTTAGTTGTGTTACTCGATTAGTGATACCTTTTTTTCTTTGGCGCTATCCGTTTGCAGTTACTGTTGGCTCTGTTGTTCTGGATACATTTGATGTGGAGTTTTTCCGTTTAGCTACTAGTTCTACCAAAGTTAATTTATATCAGGTTTTGGATAAGAGTCTGGATTTTTATTGGTATGTGTTTGCTTTTATTTACACTCTTACAACCCCTTATTGGGGTCTCTTTGCAGTTTTATTTTCTTTAAGGCTGATAGGAATGGTTGTTTTTCTTGTAACTGATGAGCGGCGTGTTTTTATGCTTTTCCCCAATATTTTTGAGAACTTTTTTGTTTTTTATGTTGTTGTTCAGACCTTTCCTGTTTTTTCCTCCTTACTTGAGTATCCAACTATTTTATGGGCAGGTTTTTTGCTTGGGGTGTTTAAGGTTCTTCAGGAGTATTTAGTGCATATTGCAGGTTTTTCACTCCATCGTACCCTTTTTAAAGATCCTCTTCGAGACTAATTAGCGAATTTTTCTTCTAGTTTATGTTTAGAGCTTAAAATACTCAGCTTCTACTTTCTTGGTTGTGAGTTGGATTAGACCTGTCTTTCTAGAGAGAGTTAGGAAAAGTGAGGAAAGCAAAGGTGCCATGATTAGGGCAAGGCGACTGATAAAGTTTGTGGTGACAAATAATAAGAAAGCAAGAATAATAACAATTTTTTGTTGGTTTTCTGCTACTTCTTTTTCAATCTTCTCTTGGAGAATTTGGGTAGCGCCGGGAAGAGCTTTGGAGATGTCTAAGTTTCCTTCTTCTGTTATTTCGATCTTTTCTAGATCTAAATTTTCTGGGTTGAACCCTAGTTGTTGTCGTGCACTACCCTCAGTAAGAGACTCCATAGATTCTTGCTTCAAAAATTCTAAAATCTCTTTTTGGTTTGTTAGCCCAAGTTGGGATTCGAGGCGACTCCCAAGTAGGCTTTGTAGTTGAGTACCTATTTGTTGTTCTACAAATGGCGTAAAAGGTTCTGCTGCTTGTTCAATTATTCTTTCTGGGATTTCAAGTGTGGTTGCGTTTTTTTGAAGATTTATGCTGTGACCTACAGCAAAGGATATTCCCATGATTAGAGCAATAAAGAAATATAATTGTTTAATTTGTGGTTGGAATAGAGCACTCCGTCTTATGTTGATTGTGTTTTCAATTTTTGTTTGTAGGCTTTTTCTAACTAGGTAAAGAGAAATAACAAATAATGCGCTTGAAAGAGTAAGTAAGAAGAGTAGTTGCAAGTTAAACCCAAGTTGAGGCAAGGCAAAGCCAGTTAGGATAATTGCAAAACTTAGATAAAGAAGGTTTTTATTTTTGTGTGTGATACTAAGAATAGGAATGCCAGAAGCTCCGAGAAAAAGTAAGCTCAGGAATAACTTGAGCAACTCTGCTGGTTTGGCTAGTAGTGTAAATATGTAGTGTGGTGTTGTGGAAAGGTTTGCAATTATGGTGCTGAGCACAAAGGCTGAAAGTGCTACTGGTATGGCAAGAACAATTATTTTAACGATGTTTCTGTTTTTCATGAGTATAGAATAGCAAATTAATTAGGGGCAATACAGGTAGTTACTGAGGACTGAATACTGATTCCTGATTACTGGTTATTGATTCTGGTGGGTGGTAGAGGATTTGAACCTCTGACCTTCTGCACGTCAAGCAGACGCTCTGGACCAGCTGAGCTAACCACCCCCAAAGGGAAATTCGAAACTCGAAATTATAAATAACAAATAATAACCGAATTTCAATTTGTTTGTGATTTGGATTTTGACATTTGGAATTTAGAATTTATTTGATATTTGGGTTTTGTTATTTGGTGCTTTTGTAGTCTTCTACAGAACTTTGTCTATAATACCATACTCTTTGGCATCTTCTGCAGTCATGTAGAAGTCTCGGTCGAAATCTTCGTTAATGTCGTCAACCTTTTTTCCGGTATGTTCTGCTAGTTTTTCTGCGTAAAGTTCTTTTAGCCTCAAAATTTCTTTAGCATCAATTTGAATATCAGAAGCCTGCCCCCTAGCCTCTCCTAAGGGTTGGTGAATATGAATGATAGAGTGTGGCAAGGAAAATCTTTTGCCTTTTGTCCCTGCAGCTAAGAGTAAGGTTGCAGCTGATGCAGCTGTTCCTACCGCAATAGTTTGTACATCAGGTTTAAGAGTTCTTACTGTGTCGTAAATTGCCATTCCTGCATAGGCAGAGCCGCCTGGCGAGTTGATATACATTTTTATATCTTTTTTGGGAT
>CAZOPS010000024.1:0-10865 GCA_964581885.1 uncultured Candidatus Saccharibacteria bacterium
TTGTGATCAGAATCACGAAATTGGAAATTACGCTCAGAAGCGTGAAAATAAGAGGAATAAGGGATAATAAATAAGAAGAAAATATGGTCGGAACCATGAAATTACAGTCAGAACTGTGAAATTAGGAGAAATTATGCCCAGAGGCATGAAATTGGGAAAAAGGGAGACTTCTCGACCTCGAGCTAGACTCGGGGGTCGGGGTTCCAGAGTGGCGGCTGTTCTTACCGCGCAACGCATAACATTTACTAGTTGCTAATTACTAGTTGCCAATTGCTAATTGCTAGTTGCTAGTTACTAATTACTAATTGCTGAAAGCGGAATGCGGGGAGCGGAAAGCGGAAAAAATGCCAACTACTAATCCGCCTCCGTAGGCTGCTTCAGCTTATCAGCGAGAATCAGCTGCAAACCAGCGTGGATCCGTAGCGTAACGCGGGATGCTGAAATCTAACAGCTAAATTACGTCAACATATCTAGAAATTCTTGAACAGAAACAATTTTTGCGCCATCCTCTCCCCTTCTCTTAACTTCAATCCCCTTTTCTTCCAAGGAACGGGAACTTACTACCGCGCGCCAAGGAATACCAATTAGATCTGCATCAGCAAGCTTTTCTCCTGCAGACTTCTCCCGGTCATCATAAAGCACCTCAACCCCCGTCTCTTGCAACTGGTTATACGCATCTTCCGCAAAAGCAACTACTTTAGAGTCCTCCTTATTTAAATCTAAAAGATGCACTTCGTAAGGAGCTACCCTCTCCGGCCAAATTATACCTTTTTCATCGTGATGTGTTTCTACCACAGTGGCCATTGCGCGTCCGATCCCAATACCATAGGCGCCCATCCACATCGGCTTTTCCTCCCCATCTTCGTCAACAAAATAGCCCTCATGAGGCTCAGTATAAAACAGATCTTGCTTAAAGCAGTGCCCAAATTCTATTCCCCTCTTTTTTTCCAACTTACCTCTTTTGCAACGAGGGCAGGGTTTGCCCTCCTCTGCCATCACAATATCTGCAAGGAGCTCATATTCAAAATCGCGACCGTAATTAACGTTAATAGAATCAGTCTTTTCTTCCTTCTGCCCACCAATAAAATTCTTAACCTTTGTCAATCCCAAATCTCCTACATAGGTAACACCTTCTATCCCCCAAGAATGCACATAACCAGGTTTTGTTTCAATCTTAGCTAAATCCTTGGGCTCTGCCGGCTCCAAAGCATCTACTCCCAACACCCGACGGAGTTTAGCTTCATTCACCTCTTGGTCGCCGCGAATAGACGCAATTACTAGGTCCCCATCAAGAGTTTTATAAACCACATTCTTCAAATACTTGTAAAGAGGTTCTCCATAGTGTTTTACATTATCCTCCATGGTTTTCACCCACTCTGGTTGTTCAATAATTTCAAACGGCTTTTCCTCTTCTTCCAAATTAAATTCTTCCCTTCTGAATTCAGCGCGTTCCTCACTCGCGGCGTAATCACAAGAATCACAAACAAATATTGTTGATTCACCATTCTCACATAAAACGACAAACTCGTGATTGTAATCACCACCAATAGCACCGCTCTCAGCTTCTACCGGAATTGGTTCCAAATCCAATTTTTTAGCAATTTGCAAATATGCATCGTAAAACTTTTGGTAGGCTTCTAATGCTTGCTCCTCAGTTCGACAAAAAGAATATGCATCCTTCATCATAAATTCTTTCACCCTTAGCAATCCGCCGCGGGGTCGCTTCTCGTCGCGAAACTTACGACTAAATTGATAAATTAAAACAGGCAGATCTCTATAGCTGGGAGAAAACTTTTTAACCAGTTCCACCATCATCCCCTCAGCCGTTGCGCCAATTGCAAACTGTGCTCCGGTGTAGTCTTCTGTCAAAAACATTTCTCCGCCAAAAGCTTTATCTCTATTAGTAACTTTCCAAACTTCAAGCGGATGCAAAGTAGGTACCACCAAGCGTTGGCACCCAATATTTGTCATTTCATCTTCTATTAGCGCTTGGATCTTTTTCCAAACTCTCATTCCCAAAGGAAGGAATGAGTAAAAACCAGAGGCTGCCTGCCGAATAAAACCACCCTTGTAAAGAAGCTCGTGGCTAGGAATAGAAACACCCCGAGGAATAGTTTTTGTTGTCTTTCCAAAAAAATTTGAGTACCTCATACAACTTAAAAATAACACAGATCCAATAGATAGTCACAGATTAAATAGGCACCCAAAATGTGCATTCTCTGTTTTGCAATGTGTACAATTTTTGGTTTTTATATCAACCTCTGCACATCTTGAATAGTTACCAAGATTGCTAGCAAAACCAAGAGAGCTATACCAACAGCATTAATAAATTGTTTCACGTCTGTTCTAACTCTTTTCCCTCGCACAACTTCAACTGCAACAAAAGCTAACTGTCCGCCGTCCAATGCGGGTAGCGGTAAAAGATTAAAAAGAGATAAATTAAGGCTAAGAAAAGCCATAAACTGCATCAAATACTTCATACCCATCTGAGAAACCTGCAGTGTGGCACTGTAAACACCAACAGGTCCCGCAACATCAGTAGGAACACGACCAGCAAAAATAAGTTGCCTTAACATCCAGGAAAGTCCATTAATAATATCGCTCAAAATATTAAAACTGGTTTCTATTCCCTTAAGGGGAGCCTTTAATAGCGAAACTCTTTCTAATTTCTCCTCACCTTCAAAGCGCAACTTAACTCCCAACGGACCTTCTCCTTGAGGAGGCCCTTTTCTAGGTACAACCCTAAAATCCTCTACCGTACCACTGTTAGGATCCTTAACAGTTAGGATAAGTTCGCTTCCAGCCTCTTTTTGAGCAACAAGAACAACATCGCCCATACTTTTTACATCTGTTTCATTCACGGATACAATAACCGAATCTTTAGGAACACCTGCCTGTTCTGCCGGAGAACCAGTGCTAACCTGATCAACAAAAACAGTGCCCTCTACAGATGGATACCCCACAATAAAAAGAACTGAAAGGAACAGCCACCCCAAAACAAAATTGGACAAAATTCCCGCAATCATAACCCCTATCTGCTCTAGCTTAGGTTGAGAATACATCTCCTCTTCAGAAAAACCACAAAACCCGCCAAAAGGTACTAAGTTTAGAGAAAAGATAGTACCTCCAATTTTCTTCCCAACCAAGCGGGGAGGATAGCCTATACCAAACTCTTCAACTTCCCACCCAAACAGACGGGCAGCCAAGAAGTGCCCAAACTCATGAAACAGCACTAGAATGGAAAGAATTAGAGTTGCTCCAACAATCTGCAGGAAAGTCATAATAATTAAAGTGTAACAAGAATCAAGTAATTAGTAACTGAGGATCCAAAAAGAGCAATTAGCAGAACTGACATCTAAGCCTCAATGACGTTACTCTTCACCAACTGCAATACGGTAAAAGTCACCAACCTTCACATTTTCCTTTGTCTTTATCGCCATTTCCTGAATCAAATCCTTTATTTTTTTCTCCGGATCCCGAATCCATTCCTGTTCCAACAACTCTTCTTCGGTCTCGGGTGCCATTGCGCAAACCTGCATTGCAAGCTCATAAGCCAAATCCCTAAATTCATCCCCACGAGAAACAAAATCAGTCTCTGCCCTAAGTTCAACCAGTGCGCCACTCTTACTGTCCGAATGAACATAACAAGCCACTACTCCCTGTGCAGTTTCCCGATCCGAACGCTTCTTAGCCCGCATTGCCGCCTTCTCCTCTAAAATTTTTCTTGCCTTTCCAAAATCACCCCCAGCGTCTTCCAATGCCTTTTTAGAAGCCATTATTCCCACGCCTGTCTTTTCTCTCAATTCTTTTACTTGTTTAATATCAATATTATTCATAGTAGCTAAAAACTTACAGTGCTTGTTTTATCTTCTCAGCTGTTTTTTCCCCGATTCCCTTTACATTTGTAAGAGCCTCCTGAGACATCCCTTTAACATCATCAATCCCAAGACCTGCTTTTTTCAACGCGTTAGTTGCCCGCGCTCCTAAATCCACATCTTCCAAAGACTTTTCTTCGCCCCCACCAATTACCTTTTCTTGATCCTCCAACTGCTCATCTTCACTCTCCCGTACTTTGACATTAATCTCCTGGTCATCCTTGCCTAGCTTTATAGCCTCAAAGAGAATTGGTAAAAGTAAAGAAAGGGACCTAATAGAATCATCATTAGCAGGAATAGGAAAGTCTATCCGCGGATCAGTATCACTATCAACCAAACCCAACACAGGAATTCCCAACTTCTCAGCCTCTTTCACAGCAGTCCTACCCTTTCGCACGCTACAAACTACAACAGCGTCCGGAACATCTTTCAAATCACGGACTCCTCCAAAATCGCGCTCTAACTTCTCAACCTCCCTCCTAATATCCAAACGCTCTTTCTTAGTGTAATGATCAAACTCACCTCTTTCCAAACCCTCTTCCAAATCTTTTAACTTGGAAACATTTTTCTTCACTTCTGAAAAATTAGTAAGCAAACCACCAACCCACCGCCCAGCCATATACGGGACACCAGCCTCTTCTGCATACTTAGCAACCAAATCCCGGGATTGCCTCTTAAGGCCAACAAAGAGAACAGTCCCCCCTTCTCTGGAAACTTTATTCAAAAACTCTATGGCCTTCTTCAAATTCTTCTGAGTCTTTCGGGGATCCAAAATATGAACACCGCGAATCTTCTTTAAAATATATTGCTCATTTTTCGGATTCCACCTTCGCGATGAATGGCCAAAATGAACACCTTTTTTTAGCAACCCCTCAATACTTGGTAGTTCCAAAACTGCTTTTTTGCTCATAACTCTGGAAAGTTTAACACAAACCCCTGCCTTTAGGCAAGGGCTCGGTATCTAATCTACTAGTAACTGGTAATTAATCCGCCAGGCAGCGGACCTGAATTTCAGCTGAAGGCTAACTTCTCTTATATTATTCAATATACACTTAATTCAATAGCTCTTACTCTAAGTCTCGGATCAATCTGTGTTATCCGTGTATATCTGTTCCATCTGTGTTCTTCTACACTATCCAGAAGCTTCTTTCTTTGGGTTTTTCCACGAAGCAAACTCACAATCAGGATACCTCGAACAGCCATAAAATGTTCTTCCCTTTCTTGTCTTCTTCACAACAACTTCTCCCTCCCCACACTCCGGACATTTCATACCAATTTTATCCAAATAATTCTTGGTAAACTTGCACTCCGGGTAATTAGAACAAGATATAAACTTGCCATACTTCCCCTCTCGAAGTTCCAACTCACCACCACACTTAGGACACTTCCCCTCCAGCTGCTCCTCATCCACTTCATCAGGTACACCATCTTCGTCCACATCAGAAAAAGGGCGAGCATAGTCGCACTCCGGAAAGCCGCTACAAGAAAGGAACTTACCGTATTTACCTAGTTTAACAACCAAAGGCTTACCGCACTCAGGACATTTTTCTTCTGTCTTCTCCAAAACTGTAACCTCAGATCTATCAATCTCTTCCAGCTTCTTCTCCAGCCGTTCCGAAAAAGGTTTCCAAAACTCTCCTACTACTTTTTTCCAATCAACATCACCGCCTGCTACTTTATCGAGGTCTCCTTCCATCTCCGCTGTAAAGTCAATATCAACAATAGTAGGGAAATGTTCCACTAACAAGTCAGTTACCACTTTTCCAATATCGGTAGGAATAAAATACCTGCTCTCTTTTTGAACATACTCCCTCTTTTGAATAGTAGAAATAATGGGAGCATAAGTAGAAGGACGGCCAATACCATACTCCTTTAGTTCCTTAATCAATGCTGCTTCTGAATACCGGGGTGGGGGTGAGGTCTCATGTTCTTTTTCCTTTAACTCCTTCATATTCAAAGCCTCTCCTTCTTCTAAAACGGGTACCTCGCTTTCCTTGGTCCGCTCTCTTATCTTTGGACGTATCTTCAACCAACCATCAAATTTAAGGATTCTACCTACACCACGAAAGAGCAAACCGTCATCTCCCACAGCATCAATTGTAGTCCTAGAAAAAATAGCGGGTTTCATTTGGGAAGCAATACTCTGCCGCCAGATCAAGTTATATAACTCAAATTCATCCTGACCAAGCTTCCTCACCACACCGGGTTTTACTGTTACATCTGTAGGCCTAATAGCTTCATGCGCCTCTTGAGCAGTCTTGGACTTGGTTTGATAACGAACCGGAGATTCTGGCAAATATTCCTCACCCAAATTATTTTTCACAAAAAGGCGGCTAGCCTTTATAGCACTTTCCGACAGGAACTCAGAATCTGTCCGATGGTAGGTAATAAAACCCTCCTCATAAAGACGCTGTGCAACTTGCATTGTCTTAGAAGAAGAAAAACCCAAGGAAGCTGCCGAGGCCTGCAAAGAAGATGTAGCTAGAGGGGGATAAGGCTTTCTCTGTATATCTTTTGACTTTACGCTTGCTACTGAAAAGCTACTCCTATCTACCGCTTCCCTCACAGCCTTTAAGCGCTTTTCTGTATCTACAGTTGTCTTTTTTACCTGGTATTTACCGGCAAAAAGATTTATTTCCTCTCGCTCCTCAATACTCTCACCATCAACCTCCTTCAATTCCCCCCAAAACTCTCTATCACCGCCGCCCGCAAACAATCCTTCCAAACTCCAATACTTGGTTGACTGAAAAGCCTCTCTCTCATTTTCACGCTCCACAACAAACCTAACTGCAACGGACTGGACACGGCCAGCAGAAAGACCGCCCCGAACCTTTTTCCAGAGTAGAGGAGATAGCTTATAACCCACCAACCGGTCCAAAACTCTCCGTGCCTTTTGAGCATCGACCAAAGCAAAGTCGAGCCCTCGCGGCTCTTCAAAAGAAGCTTTAATAGCAGATTCTGTTATTTCATGGAAAACAACTCTCTTAAAATCCTGAACATCTTTCCCAACCGGTGTGCTCAATACCTCTGCTAAATGGTATGCAATAGCCTCACCCTCTCGATCCAAGTCAGTTGCAAGCCAAACCTCATCAGCCTTACTAGCAGCTTTCTTCAACTGATCAATAACCTTCTTCTTTCCTTTCACTACCACATATTTTGGCTCAAAATCATCCTCCACCTCCACCCCAAGCTCCGATTTGGGTAAATCCTTAATATGTCCACGGGAGGATTCTACTTCAAAACTGTCTCCTAAATATTTTGAAATTGTCCTTGCTTTTGTTGGCGACTCAACAACAACTAAATTTTTCATGGCTTCAATCTGACGATCTTGCCCACTTACCCCCACCACAGTCCACAACCATACCGCGAAGTTCCATTTTTGACAAGGTTGATAATACCACAGAAACAGGCAATCCCGAAGCCCGAACTATTTTATCAACGTGTCTTCCGCTTCCCCCCAAAACATCAAACACTATTTTTTCATTTTCCCCTTTCGGCAACTCTGTTCTAGCCTTCACTTGTTTCTTTTCCACACTTGCTCCAAGATCGGAAAGCAGTTCCTCACAGCCGACCACAGGAGTTGCGCCATCCATAATCAACCGGTTGGTTCCACCGCTACAGGAGCTAAACAAAGAACCAGGTACTGCATACACTGTCCGCCCTTGTTCCGCTGCACACGAAGCTGTTATCAGTGCACCACTTTTCTTTGGCGCCTCCGTTACCAGCACAGCTAAACCTAGCCCTGAAATTATACGGTTTCGCGCTGGAAAATTACCAGCGGTGGGAGGAAAACCAAGAGGAAACTCAGAAACAACTGCACCCCTATCTCCATCAACTATCCTCTGCGCTAGCTCCCTGTTTCCAGCAGGATATACTCTATCTACACCGCAACCCAACACTGCAACTGTACGCCCTGAATTATTCAAAGCAGTCCGGTGCGCAGTAGAATCTATTCCGTAAGCCAAACCAGAAACAATAGTAAAGCCCCTGTCTGAAAGAGCTTTAACTAAATACTTAGTTACACGAACCCCGTAATTACTACACTTTCTTGTACCAACCACACTAAGTGCCAATGAATCTTCCTCATGCAACTTACCTCTCACGTACAACAGAAAGGGCGAGCTGGGTATATTTTTCAACCGGTAAGGGTATTCTTTATCAACAATCCTAACTAGCGAAACACCCAATCTCCGAATCTTTTCCAGCTCTTTCTCCAAAGAAACCTCCCCTCGCGTTTGTTCCAGCGAATTTGCAAGACTCTGAGAAACTCCTAAAGAGAGTAATTCCCGACCAGGTAAATTCCAGATTCTTTCAGCCGATCCATACCTGTCATACAGCTTAGAAAAGCTTTTTGGTCCCAATCCCCGAACCATACTCAGCCCTACCCAGTATTTTAACTCAGATGTATCAGCAGCGATCACTTTTAAATTTAACGATTACTAAAATACCAATCAAGAATTTTACGTGCTACAGGAGCTGCATGGTGAGACCCAGAGCCTCCATTCTCCAAAAAAACTGTTAACACTATCTCCGCATCTTCCGCAGGGCCATAAACAAAAAACCAGGCATGTGTCTCATCTCCTCGACCCGTTTCTGCAGTTCCTGTCTTTCCCCCTACTTCAACTGGAAAATCAAAAAATGGATAGGCAGTACCTCCTGGCTGACAAGCTGCACGCATACCCTCGCGGACCTTTGCCAAAGACTCTGGTGGAGCTAAATTTTCCCGCAACACACGGTAACTACTTGAACCTCTTAAAAAAGTGGGGCGGTACAGCGTTCCACCATTAACAATAGCGGAAAGTGCGTTTGTGATCTGCAATGGAGTAACTAACAAATCTCCTTGTCCGATAGAAAAGTGATAAGTATTGCCCAAGTACCATTTCTCACCCTTAACATCTTCCTTCCACTTTGGATTAGGTACTAGCCCTGTAGCTTCCCAAGGAAAGTCCAAACCCAACTGATTTCCTAATCCGAAGTTTTGCGCCCAACCAGAAATAAGATCCGGCCCCAATCCCCTAAAGCCGCCATAACCTCCTCCAACAGTATAAAAATAAATATCACAAGACTTGGCAATAGCATCAACTAGATCAACTGGACCGTGTCCACTTAAATCCCAATCTCTATAAACAAAAGATCCTACACTTATAGCACCTTTACAATTAACAATCTCTGTGGCTCCCACTACACCCTCCTCCAAAGCAGCTGTTGCGACAATTGGCTTAAAAATTGAACCCGGAGGGTATGCACCAGAAATAGCTCGGTCAAATAGCGGCTTCCTTGCATCTGTTTCCCATTTACGGTACAAGTCAGGATCAACCCCCAAAACAAACTGGTTTGGGTCATAACTGGGAAACGATACTAGAGAAAGAATTTCACCGCTACCCGGATCTAGCGCCACCACTGCCCCTCCCGTAGCACCCGAATCCTCGATACCCTTTTTCAACTCGGCATAAACCCTACTTTGAAGCTCTTTGTCCAAGCTTGTTCTGAGAACTTGGCCCGCCTCCGCCTCTTTTCTAGCTTTCTCAGTAACTGTTTCCCCCCACACATCAACCTCCAAAACCCGCTCTCCTGAATGACCTCGAAGTAACAAATCAAACTCCCTTTCCAGCCCAGACTTCCCCACTCGAGCACCCATCTCCAAATTAGAAAACAATTGCAGATCCTCTAAAGAAGCTTCACTAGTAAACCCCAAAACGTGGGCAAACTCTTCCCCAAAAAAATAATGGCGCAACGGCACTACTTCTGTACTAAGAAAAGGCAAAGGAAACTCCATCTCCACCTCCATAATCTGTTCTCTATCAAGGCCAGTAGCCAGCACTACTGGGGAGCCATCCGTACTCTGCTCCAACTTGCTTTTTAGGTTATCCGAAGAAACATCAACAATAGATGCTAATTCATCAATAAAATTGCCGTCCTTTACAAAATTTTCAAAATTCAAAAAATATGAATCCTTAGAGGCAACTGGAGGATCCCACACAAGACTAAACCCAGGCCTATTCTCAACCAACGGTTCTCCGTAACGATCATAAATAATCCCTCGGGGGGCGCGAATAATTTGTCTTCGATAGTGGTTACTATCACTTAACCTCCGATTTTTTGCCCCAAAAACAACTTGCAAATGAAACAGCTTCCCAAACAAAACCAAAAAAACTAATAGCATAACCAAAAACAAAAACCCTCCCCGCACAGATGGCCAATCAAACCCTGTCCACAGACCCGAAGGAGAGCCTCCCTCTCGAGGTTCCGGTGCCATTCCATGTAACCAAGAAAAAGCATTCGTCAAAGACACTTTTTTCCGGCTTTTCCTCCCCGTGCCGAGCGAGGATGAAATTATGTTTTCTCCCCAAATATCTCTCAGATTCATAAAAATCAAAGATACCGATAAAAATCCAATTGTTTCTCATTATCCAATACTGCCGTTTTCAATATGGGCAAAAAGACACCAACAAAGAGGATGCTTAAAACCAAATCTCCAAAAGCCCCCACTAAATAAACCCACGAAAACTGGAAAGAACCAAAGACAAACCTGAATATCAAAGATGTTACAAAAGACGTAAGAGCAAAGAGAAAAAGATTAAAACCCACAGTTCTATAAAAGCGAATCAAACCCCAACAAAAAACAAGAAAGCAAAGACTTGTCAACCCCATAGGTCTTAAAACCATTAAGTCCAAAAGAAGCCCCCCCACAAACGCTGCCCAGAAAGATTCTACCCCCCATCCTTTAGAAGCAAGCACTATACAAAGAGAAAACACCAAACTCGGAGCAGGGTACTTCCCAAACACCACTGGAAAAATGCCAACATCTACTAGCGAAAAGACGAAAACTAAAGCTAAAAATTTGTATATTCTCTTCATCTGCCCTTTAGTGATTAGCAACTAGTAATTAGTAATTAGTAATTAGCAATTAGCAACTAGTAAAATGTTATGCGTTGCGCGGTAAGAACAGCCGTCACTCTGGAGGAGCGATTCTTATCGTGACGATAGAGT
>CAZOPS010000025.1:0-10788 GCA_964581885.1 uncultured Candidatus Saccharibacteria bacterium
CGAACCACGATTGGCGGGATCAAAACCCGCTGTCCTACCATTAGACGACCTCCCATCGTACCAGATGACTCGGCACGGAAGTATAGGCTTATTATACCAAAAACTTGTATTGAAAGCGAGAACTTGAGGTTACACCGGGCTTTGGGGCAAGTTGCTTTTATGAATTAGCATTTGGGTATGCTGTAGTTTGGAAGTAATTTTTTGTGTTTAATTAGCGTAGCAAACGAACACCACCAAAAGCCCTGCCCGACTTCATCTTATCTTTCGTAATTGATCTGATAATTGACTTTTATATTCTTGTTCTCTATCATTTAGTTATGGCAAATAAAGAAGCTTCAAAGCAGCCAAAAAAAGAAAAATCTTCTTCCCCTAGTTTAAGAGCTAACAAAAAATTCCGGTTGGGAGTGATTATTTTCCTGATGATTGTGGTGGGTGTACTTTTTGCTTTGTGGGAGAAGGCTCGTATTTTCCTAGCAGTATTGTTTTTAACATTACTTGCTGCTTTTGGACTTGAAATTACTGAACATGACTGGGATTTGGGCAAGCTGATTGAAACTGGTTCTTTCCAAGAGTCACAAGTTGCCCGGGACGAGTCTGGGAATATCTTGTTTGACAAAGAGGGTAATGTTACCACTAATGCTTCCAAGGGAAAGCCAGCAGATGAATATAATTGCAGTGATTTTGAAACTCAAGAAGAAGCGCAGAGGTTTTTTGAAAGTCTAGGCGGAAGAGGAAATGATGTCCACCGCCTTGACGGCGATAATGACGGTATTGCTTGCGAAGCCCTTCCAAAGGTGGGCGATTAACCTTCTTGCCTCAGCTTTTTAAATACTAGAAAACGGTATAAAGGCTATTGTTGCACCATTCCGGGTATTTATCTGGCCTTTGGTTGACTTATTTTTGTGTGTTTTGTACTATTAACAGCGTATGTTTCAGAATTTTACACAAGCAGTTTTAGAGTGGGTTCAAAATTATCGGGCTTTTGGTGTGTTTTTGGGCGGTTTTGCGGAAGCAATAATTGTTCCTATTCCTTCCCCCCTTATTACTATGTCTGCGGGGTTTCTTTTGGTACCAGAAAGAATTTTTATCCAAGCTTTGCCGCAGCTTTTTACTAAAATTGCAGTGCCTTACGCAGTTGGCGCTACTTTAGGTAATTTGACTGTTTATTGGCCCACTTATTACGCGGGGAAGTTTTTTGTAGATAAATTTTCTAAGTTTTTGGATTTTTCCTGGCGGGATGTGCAGCTTATTAGGCTAAAGTTTGATGAGGGCACTTGGGACGAAAAAATAATTGTAATTTTGCGCGCTGTGCCCCTTCTTCCTGTGTCATTGATTACGGCAGTGGGTGGTGCTTTGCGCTTAGAGTGGAAGAAGTTTTTCCTTTTAAGTTGCTTAGGGTTAATTCCTCGTGGTTTTATTTTGGCTATAGTAGGCTGGTGGTCCAAGGATACTTATATGTCTTTGGCTGAGGGTTTGGATAGGGTGGAAACTTATATCTCCTTGGCTTTTTTGGTTTTGACTTGGATTGTCTTTTATGTTCTCTTCCGCAATCGGGAACGCTGGTTAATTGGTACTTCAGATCCTTCCAAACTTGAAGACCTCGACAGCTAAATTTACTGTCTTTTGTGAGAGTTTAGATTACGCACCGTTAAAAGATACAGTGGAAGGAAAAAGAATTGTTTGTGTTGGGGGAGGAACAGGTAGTTTTGTTGTCCTCTCCGGCCTAAAAAAATATACTAGTCCCTCAGCAATTGTTTCTATGGCAGATAGTGGCGGCAGTGCCAAGAAAGAGCGGGATGAGTGGGGTCTTTTGCCTGTTTCGGACGTAAGGAAAGCACTTCTTGCACTTGCTGAGGTTGATGATGAACGTTCTCGCGTGTTGCGGGAACTTTTTAATTATCGGTTTGCGAATGGGGTGGGTTTGTCGGGGATGACTTTTGGTAATTTACTTTTGGTTGCTCTTACCAATGTCTCAGGATCGCAGGCTGAAGCTATTCAAGAAGCTTGTTATCTTTTGAATATTAAAGGAAATATATATCCTGTCACATATGAGCAGTCTAACCTAGTAGTAAGATATTCCGATGGGACAGAGATTGTGGGGGAGCATGTGCTGGATCAGTTTTTGGAGCGGTATCCGGAAAAAGATGACGTGCATGTAGAAAACATTTATCTTTTACCTTCAGCAGAAGCTAATCCCCAGGCTCTGGATGCAATTGAAAACGCAGACTTAATTGTGTTTCCGCCTGGTGACTTGTATGGAAGTATTCTTGCTAATTTAGCGGTTAATGGAATTAGGGAAGCGATTTGTGCTTCTTCTGCGGAAAGGGCTTACATAATGAATTTGGTAACAAAATTTGGGCAGACTAATGATTTTAAAGCTTCGGATCATGTGGAGGAAATAGAGAAATGTTTGGGTTGTTCCTTGGATTTTATTTTGGTTAATAACTCGCCCTTGCCAGAGGAAGTTTTGCTTCAATATGAGGATGAAAAATCCTTTCCTGTTGAAGATGACTTGGGTGAGGATCAAAGAGTTATTCGCGGTGACTTCTTAGCGCAGGAGCTTCCGGAGAAACAAGAAGGAGACGAACTTAAAAGAAGTCTTGTCCGGCACGACCCGGACGAGTTAGCAAAAGAGTTGATTGATCTGTAGATCCCCATCTGACCCTATCTTTACCAGATTTTTTTGTGGTATACTTTTGGTGTGAGTATTTCTTGTGAAGACTTGCAGAAAAAAACAAAGGAAGTTTATGATCAAAACGGGTGGGAAACTGATTCAACTCTCCTTACTGTGGCTATGGGGGAGGAATTAGGGGAGCTTTGCGCTCGCTGGTTGGCTGAACACCCTGACTATGAGAAAAATGTTGATGACACAGATGATCTTGTTGACAATATCGGAGATTTGGGGCAATTGGTTTTGGCGTTTTGCAATAATGAAGGAATAGATTTTGCTGAGGCTGTAAGAGGATCTTTGGAGAAGAGAAAGAAGGAGTAGCGATTTGCCCTTCGACGCGTCCACGAATCCGCCAGCCGGCGGATCGGTCCTTGTTTAGGGTTTGGGAAGTTTTAAAACTCATTTTATTCGTTAAAAATTTTTAAAAGGCGGGTGATAATTTATGGCATTTAGAAAAGATTTTAGAAAACATCCTTCCCAAAGAGTGGGTGTGTTTGTGGATGTTCAAAATATGTATTATTCAGCAAAGAATTTGTTTGAAGGTGCAAAAGTAGATTTTGGCCAAGTACTTTCTGTTGCTGTTTCTGGGCGACAACTTATTCGGGCTATGGCTTATGTTATTCGTGCAGATGTTGGAGAAGAGGAAGCTTTTTATGAAGCTCTTGAGAAGCAGGGTTACGAAGTAATGGCAAAAGATTTGCAAGTTTTTGCTGGTGGTGCAAAAAAAGGTGACTGGGATGTAGGGCTGGCAATTGATGCTATCCGCGCTGCTGATAAATTGGATACTATTGTGTTGGTTAGTGGTGATGGTGATTTTGCTCCTCTAGTTGATTATTTACAAAATAATAAAGGTTGTCGTGTAGAAGTGGTAGCTTTTGAAAAGACCTGCTCAAGCAAACTTGTTGAAGAAGCAGACGATTTTCTTGATTTGGAAAGTGATACCAAACGGTTTTTGATAAAATAATAAGGAACAAATTCTAAATCCTAATATCTAAATTCTAAACAAATTCAAATGACTAAGCTCAGCTTGGTTAAATTACGCTGAGCGTGATGACCAAAATTTAAATTTTGGAAACTTTGGCTAGTTAATTTCTTTGTTTTTGTCATTTGAATATTTGTGCTTGTTTAGGATTTCGGATTTCGTGCTTCGAATTTAGGCTGTGAAGAAGTTAATCCTTTCTATATTACTATACCTCGCCACCCCTCTTTTCTTTGTGGTTCCCGCCTTTGCCAAGGATTATTCTATTGGCGAAGTTAATATTATTGTGGATATTCAGAAAGATAGGTCTTTTAATGTTGAGGAAACCCGTGTTTATAGTTTTGAAGGTTCCTTTTCTTGGGCAGATTTGTGGATTCCAACCAAAATAAAGCGTGATGGAAATACTTACGATGTTTCTGTTTCTAACTTTGAGGTTCGGGACGAGACCGGGAGTTTGCTTGAGACAGAAGTTCGTCCAAACAAGGAAAGCTTTTATGCTAAGTGGTTTTATTCTGCCCAAAATGAGAAAAGAACTTTTACCTGGTCTTACACTGTAACCGGCGATGCAATTAGAAAATATGAGGATGTTGCAGAGTTTTATTGGCAGGTTGTTGGAGATGAATGGCAAAAATCAGCTGGGCCCGTGACTGTTCTTGTGCGGTTACCTCCTGGGGCAGGGGAAGATGAAATCCAAGTTTATGGTCATTTGCCAACAAAGGAACTTCTAGATATTGGTGGTCCTGAGGTAACCGATTCGAAGATAATTAATGCGCAAACTGTGCGGTTTACTGTTCCTCGATTGCTTGCAGAAGCCTACTTGGAAGTTCGAGTTCTTTTTCCTCCCCAGCTTGTAACTGGTCCAACCTCGGGAAAGAAATCTTTGGAAGAAATAAAAGCAGAAGAGGCGCAATTTGTAGAACAAACAGTTGCAACTTCTAAAAGAAGGCAGCTGGTTGCTAGAGCAATTTTAGGGTATGTGCTTATTGTTATTCCCCTTTCTGTTATTGTTTGGCTTTATTTTTACTGGCGAGCTTGGAAAAAACACGGCAAAGAGCACCGCTTTCCAGATATTCCCAAATATGTTCGCGAACTGCCTTCTGATTTACCCCCAGCAATGGTAGATGTTCTTTTGCAGCAGGGAGGTAAACCTAGCACTGATGCCTTTGTGGCAACTATTTTTGATTTGGCAAGGAGGGGCTATATTCGGATGGAGGATGAGACGGAAATAAAGTCAGGATTGCTTAGAACCAAGAAGAAAGTCAAAACTAAGCTAATACGCGAAGAAGGGGATATTGAAAACCTTCGGGATTTTGAGCAAATGATACTTATTTTTATTTTTAGTGTTGTTCCTACAGAAAGTGGGAGTGCCCAAAATCTTGCCAAACTATTTTCGGATGTTTTTGGGAGTGACTCTCAAGATTTTTCGACAGTTAAAGGCAGTTTGATGTTTTCTGAATTAAAAGAATACATAGAGAAGAATAACGTAATTTTTCGGGATTGGTTTAAAAATTGGCAGGAAGAAGTTGTGAATGAGATTGAGGTAGCAGGATTTTTGGAGAAAGGACGCATACCTGTGTCTAGGCGTTTGGGAATTATTGCAATTCTTATCTTTGTTTTCTTGTTTTTGCCCTTGCCCTTGTTGATTTCAGGATTAGCTACGGGTGCTTTGTGGGTGGCGTATTTTGTTTTAGTTTTAATCTTAATTCCCAAGCTTAAGAAGTGGAAAAAGGAATGGGCGAGAGAGGCGGCAGAATGGCGGGCATTTAAAAATTTTTTGGATGACTTTTCTAGCTTCAAAGAAATACCGCCGGAGGCATATAAACTTTGGGAGCATTATCTGGTTTACGGTGTGCTTTTTGGCAATGCGAAAGCGATATTGGACGCTTTGCCAGTAATTTTGGAAGATCCCCGCGCTGCTCAGGCCGTTTGGTATTCAAGTACTACCGGGGGAACTATTTCCGGAGCCTCTGTTGCTTCTATATCTTCCATGGCTAACAGTATTTCTAACTTAAGTTCTTCAATGCGCTCTGTTTCTGCTTCTTCTATGTCCTCTGGTAGTGGGGGTGGTTTTTCCGGAGGCGGTGGCGGAGGCGGAGGCGGCGGTGGTGGCGGCGCAGGCTAACCCCCATTTTAACCTGTCGCAACAGCCCCATTATACCTCTGAGGTCTAGGATGTTGTGGGAATAGGCTTTAGAAGTGTATAAAAGCACAGCGTGCACAACATCCTTCTAGTAACTGTAACAGAGGCTTTTCTAGACCTCAGAGGTCTATTAAGTTAAATTACTTCGATAAAACTTCCGCTGGGGAGCTCTTCCGGTGCTTTTCCTTCCTTCTTATCTAGTAGAACCTTGCTGTTGGAAGGCCGGTTAGTGGTTTTTAGGTAGTCTTCTATAGTTGTTCCTTCAGCTACAGAAATTACTCCTAGGTCTTTGTCAATTACATATATGTCTGGTTTTAAAACTTTTTTCTCAAGCTCTCCTAAAAATTGTGCACTTTCTTCTTTCATAAAGTTTTCCTGCCATTCAATAAGCTTTTGAGTCCAATATCGAATTTTTTCTACTCTTTCAGAGCCTTTTTGCGCTTGGGCAAGATGTGCAGCTAAGCCAAAGTCAGCGCGTTGATGCATTTCTTTGTCCCGAATCTGTATTTCAAAAATACATCCCGAGTCTTTGTCAAAAACTCGGGTGTGTAATGCTTCGTACCCGTTAGGCTTTGGTTGGGCAATGAAATCGCTTATTCCAATATGGGGTACAGGCTTGTATTTTTCGTGGATAATTCCTAGTGCTGTATAACAATCTCTTCTTTTTGGTACTACTGCGCAGGTTATTACTAAGTCGTATACTTCATCTAGATTCATATCAATTTCTTCTCGGTGTAATTTGGCAAAAAGGCTATACCAGTTCTTTCTGCGAGTGTCGGTCTTGACAAGTTCTAGGGTCTCTTCTTTAAAAAGCTGCTCTAGTTCAGAATTTATGCGTTTTATTATTTCTTCTCGCTTATCCATTTCTTCTTTTGCGTAGTTTGTTATCCATTCGTAATCCTTAGGGCGTTGAGTTTTAAAACAAAGCTCGCGCAAGTCCCCACTTATTTCACTCATTCCCATCTTATAAGCTAGTGGGGCGTAAACCGTACTTGTTTCTTGGGCAAATTTCTGTTGTGCCGTGGGTGAAAGGTATTGGATTGTTTCCATGTTGTGTAATCTGTCAGCAAGTTTAATAACTATCACTCGCAAATCTTGGGACATAGCAAGGAACATTTTTTGGAGATTAGCAGCAAATTTTTCTTTCTTATTTCCCCGAAAATCAACTTCGCTCACTTTGGTTACACCATCTACTAAGTTAGTAATATTAGGTCCAAACTCTTGTTTAATATTTTCTAAAGTTAGGGAAGTGTCTTCTACTATATCGTGAAGCAATCCGGCACAGATGCTTTCTGTATCTTGATTCCAACTGTTGAGAATTCTTGCTGTTTCAAGAGGGTGGACAAAGTAAGGTTTACCAGATTTTCTTTTTTGCCCTTGGTGAGCTTTCTGGGCAAAATTTAGAGCCCTTTTAATTCTCTGCCTTTTCGGTTTTTGGGGGTTTTTCTTTAATTCTTTAAGAAAAGTCTGTTTTACAGTGTTAAGGTTATATTCCATAGTTTGTGTTATTTTCCAATCTTTTCCTAATTTTGTCAAGAATTCTCTTAAACTACGGCTACTGTTTGTGGTACCATGCCTATATGGTTTTAAAGAAGATAAAATTAGGGCTGCTGTCTTTTCTGCGGGCAGGTTTTGTCCGAGATTTTTGTATCTATTTTTCTAGTTCTCTGCTGTTGTTCTTTTCTATACTCTTTTTTACTTATCACTTAGCCTTCGCAAGAAAAGTTATTCCCGGAGTGCACATGTTGGGTTTGGACTTGAGCAATAAGAGTGAACGGGAAGCACTTTCTCTGCTCAGGCCACGTTTAGTTGAGTTGGAATCTGCTAGTTTGGAGTTTTCTCATGAGAGTGATGTCTTTTCTAAGAGCTTATATGAATGGGGCGTTCAGTATGATTCTACATCTTCGGCGCAAAGAGTATTTTCTTTTGGGCGAAGAGGTGATGTTTTTCAGACAACGAGGGATAAAGTCCGGGCAGGTATGAACAGTGTTTCACTTGCACCTGTGGTTTCAATCGACGAGCGGGCTCTTTCCGCTTCATTATCAGAAGTTACTGCACATGTTGGCGAACCAAAGGAAAACCCATATTTTGTGTTGGCTGAAGGTTCCTTAGAGATCATGTCCGGTAAGAGTGGTTGTGAGATTGATGAAGAGTATTTTCAGAAACTAGTTTTGCAGGCAGCACGAGAGCTTGATTTTTCGCAAAAAGATCTGCCAATTGAAGCTGTGGAACCTGATTATACTGAGGCTGATTTGGAGGGGTTGCGAGGAGAGGTGGGGAAATTGCTAAGTTCATCACCAAAGCTTACTTTTGGTGCTCGTACTTGGACTCTTTCCGAGCAAGAGATTCTTGAGCTTTTGGATTTTGAGGTAGCTTCTAAGAGCCCTAAGGAATTGGAAATTACTGTTAACGAGGAAGCTCTTGGTTCCCTTGTTTCTTCTTTAGCTTCTTCTATAAATCAGCCTATGCGCGGTGGTACTTTTGAGCTTCAGGACGGGCGTGTGATTGATTTTGCCTTACCCCAACCTGGGTACCAGGTGAAGGAGGAGCAAGCAAAAAAAGTCATTTCCGAAGTTGTACTTAACCTTGAGAAGGATGAAGTTGAGTTACCAGTGGTAACCAAGGATGTGCATGCGAACGCAAACCAGTATGGAATTCGTTCTTTGTTGGGGATAGGATCTTCCAATTTTAGCGGTTCTAGTTCGGGGCGTATTTATAACATTGATCTTGCTTCTTCTCGGTTGGATGGTATTTTAATACCTCCGGGCGAAACTTTTTCTTTTAATGAGGCATTAGGAGATGTGAGCTCAGAGACGGGTTATAGAACTTCCTATGTTATTAAAGGTGGGCGTACCATTTTGGGAGTAGGAGGAGGGGTGTGTCAGGTTTCTACCACTATGTTCCGAGCAGCCTTAAATGCGGGACTGCCGATTGTGGAGCGCGCAGCTCATGCGTATCGAGTCCATTACTATGAGCAGGATAAGGGTCCGGGTTTTGATGCTACTGTCTATTCTCCTTCGCCAGATCTTAAATTTGAAAATGATACCCCGTCCCACATCCTGATTAAACGTTATTACAACCCAGCTAGTTCAGCCTTACAGTTTTCTTTGTACGGAACTTCTGATGGGCGGAGCGTGAGTATCGTCGGGCCTATAATTCACTCCCAAACACCGCCGCCAGAATCAGAATATATTGAAGATGATTCACTTGAACCTGGAGAAACAAAACAGGTTGATTGGGCAGCGTGGGGAGCTAAAGTTACAGTAAAGAGAAAAGTAACGCGGCGTGGAGAAGTGCTTCAGGAGGATAATTTTTATAGCAGCTACCAACCCTGGCGCGCTGTCTATTTAGTAGGAAAAGAGGACTAGTCCCTTTATTGGTTATAAAGCTTCTTTTAATGCTTTTTTTATTTTGCAGCGGGCTTCGTTTGTTTTTATATGGTTTAACCAATCTGGTGAAGGTCCCTTGCGGCTTTTATCGGTAAGAATTTCAATTACTTGTCCATTTTGAAGTTCTGATTCCAAGGGAATTAACTTCCCGTCCGCTTTTGCTCCGACGCACCTGTTTCCGAGATCAGAGTGTATTTTGTAAGCAAAATCAATGGGAGTGGCACCCTGGGGTAAATCTAGAACATCACCCTTTGGGGTGAGAGCGAATACGCGGTCAGTGTATACATCTATTTTCAATGCTTCTTCAAATTCCTTTTCGTTCCGTGCTTTGTCGCGCCACTCAACTAAATCTTTCAACCAAGTAGTGTACTTCTCTGGTGCTTTTATTTGGCTGCCTTTTTTTCGTCCCAACTCTTTATAAAAGGCATGAGAAGCGGGACCATATTCATTGTATTGATGCATTTTGTGAGTACGGATTTGAAATTCGGCAATTTTGTCGTTTTCACAGAAAACTGTGGTGTGTAGCGATTTGTAGCCGTTAGGTTTAGGGTGGGCGATGTAATCACTGAAATTTTCTCCCGGTTCCCATAAATTATGTATAATGTCTAGAGTTCTGTAACATTCGTCAGTGGTGTTTACAAGAATTCTGAAAGCTTGCACATCATGAAGTCTTTTTAAATAGTGTTTTTCCGTTTCGCCCGGATTTCTATTGCTTTGCATTTTCTTGTAGATGCTGTAGAAGTGCTTGGGGCGGCCTTGGATGGCGGCCTCAATGTTTTCTTTTTTTAGGTTTTTCCTTATTTTTTTACGGACTTTTTGTATGTAACTCTCACGTTCTTCCCTTGTTTCCTCAAGAAAATTTTGAATTTTGGTGTGTTCTTCGTGATTAAGGTATTTAAATGCCCAGTCTTCCAGCTGCCATTTGTAGTAATAGACTCCTAACCGCTCAGCAATAGGAGCATAGATATCAAGAGCTTTTTGTGCTGTTTCCTCGCGTAATCCCGAGGGTAGGCTCGCAATTGTTTTTAGGCTGTGCACTTTTTCAGCTAAGCGGATGAGCATTACCCTTACATCTTTGGTGGTGGCTAGAAGCAGTTTCCGGAAATTTTCGGTTTGTGTCCATCCTTCTGTTTTTGTCTTCACCTTTTTGATTACCGAAACCCCATCTACTAGCGCTACCACCTCGCGGCCGAATTCTTTTTCCAAATCTTCTTTCTTTGCTCTTTCGTGTTCTATGGTGTCATGTAATAAACCCGCAGCTATAGTAGAGCTGTCCATTTTTATATCCGCTAAAAGCTCCGCAACTTGCAAACAGTGGTCGATCAAAGGTTTTCCGCTGAGACGCTCTTCTCCTTGGTGGGCTTCTTGTGCGTATTTAAAAGCCTTGTCCACGAGTGCCATGTTGGTTTTGGGATTATAACTTTTTATCTTTTTTTCCAGTACACAAAAAGCTTCGGATTCACGCTGATTATTAACCGATTCTCGCGGATGCTTTTTTTCTCTTTTACTGGTGGAGTTTATTTTCATAATGATAAAGGGTTTGGGCTTGTGGCTCGGTAGATGAGCCTTAGCCCTGGGTAATTTTAAGAAAGGAGTTTTTGCCGTAGCG